>JBJEQC010000195.1:0-2726 GCA_051881555.1 Acutalibacteraceae bacterium | reverse complement strand
GAGGTCATGAAAACGCAGAAAAGATGAACCGCAAGCAGAAAAAGCGGGATTCCGAAAACGGCAAATGCCTTGCCGCTTGTGCCGTCGGGCTCGCCTGCGGCGTTAAAATGAGTGGGGATTTTTTCGGGAAGTCTGTTCCAAAGAATCAGACCTGCCGCAATCGGAAGAACCGTTAACAGCGATGTTATTATTATTTTGATTTTGTTCTTCTTTATCATCATTTTCACCGCCTTTCAAATCTGTCAGCCACAGCATGATTTCTTCGAGCACCGAGGCGTTAAGCTCATAATATATGAACTTTCCGTCACGCTCGTCACGGATAAGATCCGCTTCTTTCAGTACCGAGAGATGCCGTGAAACTGCGGCGGCGCTGACGGGGAATTTTTCGCAGATTTCGCCCGCAGACATTTTGCCGCCTTTGAGCATGTTAAGTATGTCACGCCTTGTTGAATCCGAAAGGGCTTTCAGCGTGTTCTGAATCGACATTTCATCACCTGCAATTGCCTTGCCTTTCCGATGGGAACACCTCGGGAAAGAACATTTAACATTTAACTTAATTGTTAAATGTATTCTATCATAATGCTTGTGCCTTGTCAATACAATTTGGGTATATGCAGACGAAAATTAATGAAAAAGCAAGAAAAAATGCACCGTTTGCGGCAAAATCGCCGTTAACGGTGCATTAAAAATATCAATTATAATACGCTTGCAGACGAGCCGGATATCAGGCTGTCAACAAACTGCTTTGCGGCTCTCGCTGAACGGGTGCTTCTTGCAAGTGCGAAGCGTTCCGCCGCCGCAAAAAGCTTATCCTCGCTGTATTCAATGCCGTTTGCGTCGGCAAGATGCCTGACAATGTTGAGATAGGTTGCCTTGTTGGGTCTTTGGAAGGTGAGCTGAATCCCGAAGCGCTCCGAGAGCGAAACAATCTCCTGCATCGTGTCGTTAAAGTGAACATCGTCGCCCTCACGGTCGGAGAATTTCTCCTTGACAAGGTGGCGGCGGTTGCTCGTTGCATAGATGACAACATTCTGAGATTTTGCCGAAACCGAGCCTTCAAGAATGGCTTTCAGTGCGCTGAAATTGTCGTCGTCCTTTGCAAATGAAAGGTCATCGATGAAAAGAATGAATTTCAGGGGATTCACGGTCAGCTCGTCAAGAATTGCGGGGATTTCACGAAGCTGTTCCTTGCGGACTTCGAGAATACGCAGACCCTCTTGATAAAGCTCGTTGACAACCGCCTTTACGGTTGAGGATTTGCCCGTTCCCGCATCGCCCGTGAGCAGAATATTCGCCGCAGGCTTGCCCTCAAGCAGAGCCTTGGTGTTTTCAAGAATAATCTGTTTTTCACGCTCGTAGTCTATGAGGTCTGAAAGCCGTGTTTCGTCGGGATTGCGAACGGGAACGATCTGCCTGTCATGCTCAATATAGAACATGTGATACCTTGCATAAATGCCGTATCCGTATTTGCCGATGTTTTCAACACGGTGGCGGTATTTGCCCGCAAGGTCTATGCTCTCATTTTCCCAGACGGGGAGTGAGCCGCCCCAATCGATTGCCGAGCGCAGAGCCTGAGGAGTGAGGTCTGAAACAGCCTGCAAAACCTGCAAGTCCTCATTAACTCCGTCAACAAGAGTTTGCGGAGGCGTTTTGCCCGAGCCGATACAGCGGATATAAACATTTTCATCGTCCGTGACTATGCTCTGAACATAACTGCTGAGATTTACCGTGTGAGCATCATAAAGGCGGGCGGCAAACTCGGAGTATGCGCTGACCGCCCTGCTGACGGGCGCATTATCCACGCAGTCGAGATATTCGGTCAGAGCCTTGATAACGGGGTCGCCGAGAAGCGCTCTGAAAACCGAAAGCGAGCGGAGACGGACGGATAAATTAAAAAGAGTGTCGTTCATTGGTCAATCATCTTTTCAGTTAAGAATTGCGCCCTTTGCGCCGCTTGAAACAAGCGAAGCGTAGCGTTTGAGATAGCCCGAAAGCTCCTTTGTTTTGGGAACGAAGTTCTTCATTCTTTCCTCAAGCTCGGCTTCGTCAACCTTAAGCTCAAGCTTGTTTTCGGGAATGTTTATGCTGATGATGTCGCCCTCTTTGACAACGCCGATCATTCCGCCGCTTGCCGCTTCGGGTGAGACATGGCCGATGCATGCGCCTCTTGTTGCGCCGCTGAATCTGCCGTCGGTTATCAGCGCAACGCTGCTGCCGAGACCCATGCCCATAATTGCAGAGGTCGGGTTGAGCATTTCACGCATTCCGGGACCGCCCTTGGGGCCTTCATAACGGATAACAACAACATCGCCGGGGTTGATTTTGCCCGCATTGATTGCCGCCTGCGCGTCCTCTTCGCATTCAAAGACTCTTGCGGGACCTTCATGCACAAGCATTTCGGGAGCAACCGCCGAACGCTTGACAACGCTTCCGTCGGGAGCAAGATTACCTCTGAGAACTGCGATTCCGCCGGTTTCGCTGTAGGGATTTTCAATCGGACGGATAACATCGTGGTTGAGGTTGACTGCATTTTCAATGTTTTCGCCGACGGTCTTGCCCGTAACGGTGATGCAGTCGGTATTGAGAAGATTTTTCTTTGAAAGCTCGTTCATAACGGCATAAACTCCGCCCGCTTCGTCAAGCTCCTCCATATATGTGCGCCCTGCGGGAGCAAGGTGGCAGAGGTTGGGAGTTTTTGCGCTGATGGTGTTTGCAATGTCAAGATT
>JBJEQC010000194.1:0-11897 GCA_051881555.1 Acutalibacteraceae bacterium | reverse complement strand
TGAGAATTGATGCTTTTAAGCTCTTTTTTTAACAATATCAGCCTTACCGCCAAAACGGCGATAATCACAGCCAAAGCCAAGACAGCCGCAACCGCATATTTCATATGATCACCTAAGCAATATCTTTTTTCTTGAATGCAATCATTCCGATTGCGGTTCCGATTATTATCAAACCGCAGGAATAAATCGGAAATTCCTTTTTGTATACGAAGCTCTCATCGCCGATTGCGCCCGAAAGCTGAACGCACTGACCCGTCGGATTTGCATCGTTGATAAATTCATAGACTTTTCTTTTTGTTCCTCTTAGATAATTGGGATTCGGCTTTGCGGCTTCTTCAACAATATTTCCCGCCTCGTCCATATAAACATATTCACCATAAACCTCAGGCTCACTGAGGTTTGACATAGTCGTAACGGCTGTAAAAAACAAAACAATAGCAGCAACAAGCGCTGTAACTGCCGAAGCGGATTTTTTGCCGCAGTTCATCGCAACCGCCAGGAACACGGCAACATAAGAAAATGACGCAAGGCAAAGCACAAGAGCAATTATAATCAGCGCCGAAGCTTTTGACATGAATTCTTTGCAGAGAATGAACCCGAAAATCAAAGAACCTGCATAATAAAAAGCAAAAAACGCAACCATTGCGGCACAGCAGACGATATATTTTGAAAAATAAATCGATGTTCTTGATTTTCCGTTTATTATTTTATTTCTCAATGTGCCGTTGGCATATTCCGTTCCGACAAACAGGCTGACAAAAATTGCGGCAACAAAGCCGATAACCATTCCGACGGCGAATAATCCCATGTCGATTTTCGGATCAATATCCGAAACCTTTGCGCCGAAATAAACATAAACCTGAACGAGTGCTCCGAAAACGAAAGACACCGCCGAGAGAAAGCGGAACAGTTTGTTCTTGAAAAGCCTTGAAAATTCGGCTGATAACAGATTTTTCATTATTTTTCGCCTCCCACAAGATTAATAAAGTAGCTTTCCAGACTTTCATCGGATTCGGACATTGAAATAATTCTGCATCCGTCGCTTAATAAATCCGAAACGAAAGCCGTAACCTCGGGGCTTGCGTAAATATATGCCTCATCCTCGGATATAACCGAATATTCATATCCCTTGCCGTCAAGGTAACGGATAAGGCTTTTAATATTATCGACCTTGACTCTGATGCGCTTTCTGCATCTGTTTTCAAGCTCTTCTGCGCTGATTTCCGAAACAATGCATCCCCTGTCAATGAAGCCGTAGTGAGTTGCAAGCTTTGAAAGCTCGCCGAGAATATGGCTCGATATCAGAACGGTAATGCCCATTTCGTTGTTCAGCTTCAGTATCAGTTCACGGATTTCAACGATACCCTGAGGGTCAAGGCCGTTAATCGGCTCGTCAAGAATCAAAAAATCCGGATTTCCCGAAAGCGCAATTGCAATGCCGAGCCTCTGTTTCATGCCGAGAGAGAAATTCCCCGCCTTTTTCTTGCCCGTGTTTTCAAGCCCGACAAGCTTTAAAAGCTCCGGGATTGTTGAATAATCGGGGTTGCCGATAAGCTTATACTGATATTTCAGGTTCTCTTCGGCGGTCATGTCCTGATATAACGACGGCGTTTCAACAACCGCTCCGATTCTTCTGCGGGCCTTCACGATTTCCTTATCCGTGTTTTCCCTGCCGTAAAGCGTATAACTGCCCGAGGTCGGCTCCTGCAAGCCGCAAATCAGGCGAATGAGCGTGGTTTTGCCTGCGCCGTTTTTGCCGACGAAGCCATAGATTGACCCTTTCGGAATGTTCATTGACAATCCGTTTAACGCTTTGAAATTTTTATAATCTTTTCTCAAGGCGTCGGTTTGAAGTGCATATTCCATAAGATTACCTTCCTTTCTTTGCGCTCATTCTATAACCTAACTGTTAAGAAAGCGGTAAAGAAAAAGGTTAAGTTACAGTTAAGATATCATTTCATTTTAAAGCCTATCCCCCAGACCGCTTCAATGAGGTCCTCATCGGTGACATCGGACAGCTTTTTCCTTAAATTGCTGATATGAACTTTAAGAGAACTTTCGGTGCAATCTGGAGTATCAAAGCTTATAAGCTCCAGAAGCTGAGATTTTGTTATCACCTGAGAGGGATTTTTCATAAGCTGTTTTAATATTGCATATTCGGTTTTCGTCAGCCGTATTTGCTTATCCTCAACCGAAACGATATGAGCTGCGGTATCTAAAACAATATTCTTATATGACAGAACCGAGCCGCCCGAAACAGGTCTGCGGAGCTGAACCTCTATTCTTGCAAGAAGCTCTCTGATATCAAACGGCTTTGTGATATAATCAACCGCTCCGCCGGAGAGCAGACCCACCTTGTCGTCAATATCCGCTTTTGCACTGACTACCATAACGGGAATGTCTTTTATGCGGGACAGCACTTCTTCGCCCGTAATGCCGGGGAGCATAAGATCGAGCAGAATCAGATCGGGCTTTGCCGATTTCAGCATAAGCACCGCTTCCGTGCCCGAATATGCCCTTGAAACTCCGTAGCCGTGTTTGAGCACCGTTTCTTCAATCATGTTCCCGATATAGATATCATCATCAACAATCATTATGTTCTTCATTTGAAACCTCACAGATAAATATATCTTAATTATATCCCAAACCTCAGCCGAGTTCAATATTATAAGAGTTAAGATAAAGTTAAGATTATCAAAAAAGACTGTAAATCAAGCCTCTGTCGGCTTAACCTACAGTCTGTTTATCCTTATTTAATTATGCTTTCGGTCTGAGCCGAACCGTAATCGGTTCAGATGACAACCTTATAATCGATTGTGGCTTGAAGATTCTTGATAGATGCGAGAACGCCGTTATACATAAATGTTGCGTCACCGAGAAGAAGCTTAACAATACAATGCCATTCTCCTCCGATAATTGTGCCGTTGGAATTGTCAATAGTGCACTTGATATAAGCGTTTGTATAAGTAAGTGTAATCGTTTCTTTACCTTCGGTTATCTCAGCACCCAGCTCGTCAAAGGCGGCATCAATACTGCCGAGAGTACCGATACCTCTGCCGACAGAACCCGAACCCGGTTCGGCATCAACGCCGTCGATCTGGTCATTAAGCTGAATAAGGACTGTCGTTTTACCGTTCTTTGAAATTGCCTTTGCCGCTGAAACATCGGAAGCCTCAAGCATACCATTGCCCGGGATATAATCAGTGACAACAGAATTCTTCTGAAGAGCTTTGTTTGCCGCAGGGCTGAGAGCCTTTAGGGTCGAACCGACAGAGCCTTCGCCTGTCATTTCACCGACAAGCTTCATTTCGGAATGTCCCGTAGGAGCAGGATCGGTTACCTTGTACGCCTCGTTATACATTGCAACTATTTTTTCAATATCCTCGGTATAATAATCGGGGCTTTCCTGATATCCCGCCTTAACTCCAAAGGTGTATTTAAACGATCCGACTTTAACATCGGTTGTCAGAATATATTCGTCATAATCGTTAAATAAGCCATTAAAGAAATTTTTCAGCGCATAGAATGGTACAACAAACATTTTCTCGATTGTTGAAAGACTGCGGGTCGAAAAATTAAAATCAAGCTTCTTTGATTCATTCTGAGCAACTTCACCGGGGAATACATTGTCAAGCGAATCCCCAAAAAACAGCTCATCGGTCTCTGCAAAAACTTCAATGCTCAGCGGAGCAAGCATCTGCCCCGAAATGTTTTTGATATTCACCGTGAAAGTAACGGTATCGTTCCACGAATACGACGACTTGTCGGGCGAAATTGAAAGCTCAATGTTTTCTCCCTGTTTAAGCACGGGCTTAAGCGGCTCGGCAGGATCTTCCGCCGCAAATGCAGGCACAGCCGCACAAAGCACGAGAACAAGCGACATCAAAACGCAAATTACCCTTTTAATACTTTTTTCCATTAAATTTTACCCTCTTTCCGGCATTATCTGCCTTTTTTCCTATTATAGCATTATCACCTGCCGATGTCAACGGTGAAAGACAGCCCGAACACGGTTCATTACAGAAACATGTTCGGGCTGTCAGACTTTTTTAATCGGTAAAATCAATTATCCTGCCATTGTTATTTCAGCATTTTCAAGCAGGTCGGTTATGTATTCTTCGTATTTTTCATCAACAATGAATGCCGCCGCAGACGCTTCGGACATTTCACCGTTTTTTGAAGTAAAAGCCTTTATTTCCTCGTTCGTGGGTTTGAGCTTTTCCTCTGCCAGCACGGTTTTAAGCGTCATTTCTCCCGTTGAAATGTAGTAGGTATAAAACTGACTCATATCTATTGAATTAAGCCCCACAACATTTTTTTGATTCTCGTGCTCCTTGTTGTATGCAAGCGCCTTTGTTTCAAGCGCATCAAAGGAGATATCCTCGTATACGCCGTTTTCACGCATTAGGCAGAGCCTTATTTTTGCATCGCAGGCATCATCAAAAGCCCTTTTTTCAAGCGCCTGGTTGGGTGTCGTTCCGTCAAAATCCCTGTCCCAAAAATCGGAGTAATCGGTAATCCCGTATTTTCCGGAATACAGATTAATTATATCTGCTCTGTCACGGGTTTTGAAATATTCGATTTCACGGGAGGATATTTCTTCGCCGTTAATGTATGCAACGGCCTTGCCTGAATCCGCCTGTTCCTTTTGGCAGGAGATAAGGCAGAAAAAAGCCGCAAAAAACAGAGCGGTTATGGCTGTCAGTCTTTTCATTTTCATAAATCAGAACAGCCAGTATGTTGCGCTCAGATTGTCTATGGCGGTATAAATAAATCCGAGCAGGGTGTTCAGACGGTTAACAATGCTTTCCGAGAAGTTGAATGAGGGCTTTTCACTCTCGCCTGCTCCGTCATAACAGCCGATATTGTGAGTATCGGTCAGGGCGTTGCCGTAAAAATCAAATTCGCCCATATCTTCCTCAACCTGAATGCCCTTGCCTATAAGACGGGATTTTGAAGAAAGCATAAAGCTGTTTTTATCGGTTTCATCCGTTCCGATAAATCCGGGGTTGCAGAAATAGCTGTTTTTTGCAATCCAAGGCGCACCTGCGCCCCGGAAGCAGTTATTTGTGAAAACGCCGCTGAACTCTCTGATATAGCCGTTTCCGTCATCGTCAACGCTTTTTTTGGAAAACTCAAACGCCGTTTTCAGATCGCCCGTAATAATATTGTTGGCAATGTATGAATTCCGCAAATCGTGACATTCAATTGTTGAAGCGTTAATGAGGGTGTTATTATAGAATTTGAAGTTATCCATATACTCGGCTTCTTCGCCGTCTTTATATTCAACCGCAGAGGTTGAAAGGAGCTGAGCCATGCTGTTATCTTCTTTATTGTCGTTGACAGAAAGGCAATATCTGACCGTGCAGTTATCGTTTTTAGTGAAATTATCGTAACAGCAGTTGCGGATAAATCTGATATTATCGTGAGAATAAATATACTGATATGTTGCGTCGGTCGTCCAGCCGTCAAAATCGACTGCCATTCCGTCCTTGTAGTTGGTCGCTCCCGCAATTTCACAGTTTTCGATAACATAATTACTTGCGTGATGCGACCACATCGGCGCAGTATAGTAATCATCATTCAGAGATGTGCTTATCAGGGCGCAGTTTCTGATTACCATGTCATAAACCGAACAGATTATTACGCCGTCATAAAGAATATTATTCAGCGTAAGCCCGTCAAGGGTATAGCCGGTATTGTAAGACTCCTCGGGACTGACGAAAAGATCGGGAGTCCATTCACGGGTCAGACCGCCCATGTTAATGCCGTATGCACAGTCATAAATATTGCAGTCCTTGAGCGTTATATTGCGAAGTCTTGCCGTTGCTCCCGATGAAGAAAGCATTATGGGGCAATAACCGCCGTTATATGTTTCGCACCTTTTGAAATAAATATCATGGAACACGCAGTCTTTAACGGTAATGTCGGTTGCCATGCCCGAGCCGTCCGCCGTTATATACATTCCCTTGCCGTTAGGAGCGGTAAATTCGATGTTTTCAACAAGCCAACCGCTCACATTACGGAGATTGAAAAGGATAACATCTTCATCTGAGCGTATAACGGGCCTGCCCAGGCTTTCAATATCTCCGTAAGAGCCGAAAACGATAAGATTATCCGCATCGCCGTTTCCCTGAGCGGTGAAAGAGCCGTTGAATATCGAACCCGCTTTAAGCAAAATCTTATCGCCCGCCGAATATTCATTTGACGAGACTTTTTCAAGCGTTTTCCATGCGGAGGATTCGCTTTTTCCGCTGTTGTCATCGCTTCCGTTTATGCTGTCAACATAAAAGGTTGTCCCTGCGCCTGCCGCAAATACGGCAGGACATGCCGATATAAGCATAACGATGCAAATTATTATTGAAATAGCTTTTTTCATAATATGCTTCACCTCGTTTGATATATTATGATGATAGCATAAACAATAATCATTTTCAAGTCAATAAAAAACGCTGACGTCTTGAAACTTCGTGAATGGTATGGTTTTAACTCGTGAATGGTTGTTTCAATATAAAAAGGATTATGATATAATAATAATGAAAAACCGTATGGGAGAGAAATTAATGCTGACTGATGCGAAAATTCTCATGCAGGCAAAAAGCATAAAGGAGGGATTTGATTGCGAATTGCCATTTGTGATGACAGCAAAACAGAGCAGGAGCAGTTAATCAAAGCCCTGCACGGCTGGGATCCGACCCGCCTGCCGGAATGCTTTCCGAGCGGCACGGCTCTGCTGCAAGCGGCAAAACGGGAACCGCACTTTGACATTGCATTTTTAGATATTTATTTGCCAGGTGAGAACGGCGTTGAGATAGCCGCAGAGCTGAAAAAGCTCTCGCCCGAAACCGGTATTGTGTTTGTTACCACCAGTGAGGAACACGCAGTTGACGCTTTTTCCCTCCATGCCTTGCACTATCTTGTAAAGCCCGTCACAACACAGGGCGTTGTGGAGGCGTTCCGACGCTTGACACAGCTTCACGGCGAACGCCGCCCCATGGCGACATTCTCTACGGGTCGAGGCACCCATACGGTCTATATTGACGAAATATATTACCTGCAAAGCATGGATCATGCCGTGGATATTTATCTGACAGGCGGCAGACAGCTTCGCATATGGGCTCCGCTGTCAACTCTGGAACAGAAGCTTAACGACAGCTTTTTGAGATTAAACCGAAGCACCATCGTTAATATGGAGCATATTGAACAGATGAGCGCAACGGACTGCGTGATGCGCAACGGCACACGGCTTGAATTTACCCGCCGTGACCGCAACACGATCCGCGCCGCCTATGATAATTTCTTGTTTGCCCGTCTTTCCGGCAGACAAACCTTTGGATCGGAGGTGACGGAATGAGCTTTTTCCTGCGGCATTTCGCCGGTTTCCTGATTCAGATCGGAGCGTCAATGCTGCTGTGTCTGATTCCGTTCCGAAAAGAAGATTTCCGCTATCCGAGAAAATGGGTACTGACAGGCTACAGCATATTGGCGATTGCCGTTTCGGCGTGTTTTCCGATTGCAAAGGGGCTGATGCCCTATATGCCATTTGATCAGCCCACAATCCTTTCCAATTTATATATGCTGTTGGTGCTCGTGGTTTTCATCGCCCTGTATTTTTGGGTGGTGCGAACGGAAGTTATCAAGAAATTCATTGTACTTGTGCTTGTGGTTTTTTATGCGGCAACGCAGTATTTGCTTGTTAACCTGACTTCCCCGCTGTTCCCTGACGGTTCTCTGCCGGACACCTACCCGCCGCTGACCCTGACGCTTTACGCAGTCACGGCGCTGGTCATGTTCCCCGTTGCGGCGCTTCTGATGAAGCGGGCTGTGGGCGATTACCTGGCTGAAATCGAAATGAAGAATATCAAGCGGGAGTTCAGCGTTGTTCTGCTTGTCACGGCACTTTATTTTGTCATGCTGTTTCTTTACAGCTCCCGACCCGATTCCGATATCGGGGATTTCTGGTGGTGGGTAACTCCTCCGTTCCTGCTGGCAGCGGTCATTCTGTGCATATTCTATTGGACTTTGTTCCGTGAATCCGTGCGGCGCAAGCGTGACAGCGAACAGCAGAAAGCTTTGGAGATTCAACAGCTCCAATATGAGAAAATCACCCAGGAAATGGAGCAAGCCCGTCGGATTCGTCACGATATGCGGCACTATCTGGCAAGTCTTTCCGATATGCTGGAGCAGGGCAAAACCGAAGAAATGAAGGATTATCTTTCCGAAGTGATAGAAAACACCGCCAAGCGTGGCAGCGAGGTCTACTGCCGCAATGCCACGGTGAACGGGCTTTTGCAATATTATGCGGGTCTTGCCGCCGGCGAGGGCATTCGCTGTGAGGTGCAGGCAGACTGCGGCGAGCTGACCGTTTCTGCGGTTGATTTGACGGTGCTGTTCGGCAACGCCATGGAAAATGCCATCCGAGCTTGTCGGGAGTTTGAGGAAAACCGATACATTTTGGTTCAGGTGGCGGTGATGGGCGGTTCTTTGATGGTGCAGGTCATCAACCCCTGCAAGGATATTCACCCCTCGGGGAGCTTCAGGCTGGACGGCGGCTTTCTTCCTGCGGCGGCATTCCGCAGCGCCCGCACGGGCGGCGGTTACGGCTTGAAAAGCATTGAACACACCGCTATGAAATACGACGGAAACGCAACATTTCGTTTTGACGATACAAACAAAACCTTTACGACACGAATCCGGCTGAACCTTCACCCGGAAAAGCTGTAAACGGAATCACAAGGAGGTATCAACCGAATGAGCAACGAAAAAAGCAATAAAAGCAGTCAGGGAGTGACAATTTCCAAGCGGGCTCTTGCCATCGGGCTGATAGCTGTTCTGCTTTTGGTGGCAGGCGGCGTTACCCTGGGGCTGAATTGGAACCGTTGGTTTGCGCCGACTCCCCAACAGGAGCAGACCTTCAACCCGGATATTGACCCCAACGCAGGCGATTGGAAAGGCAACGAGTTGCCGGATAAGACCGGCGGAGATGCCGTGGGCATCAAAATCCCGGGCTATCCGTCAATCACCCTTCCCGCAAACAAGAAGAATGTCACGGTGGCGCTCCTGAACCCGGAGGGTAACCCCTGTTACTTTACCTTTGAACTTGTCCTGAAGGACACCGACGAGGTGCTTTACACCTCTAAAATGGTGCCGCCGGGTCAGGCGATTTCCGACATAACCTTATCGCGGGCATTGTCCGCAGGGAAATATAACGCAGTTATACGGATTTCCACCGCCTCATTGGAGGACGGCAGCGCCATGAACGGCGCAAATGTGGAAACCGTGCTGATTGTGCAATAAACAGGAGGTGAAAATCATATGAACAAACGAAAATGGCTGTCAATACTGCTATGTATTGTTTTGGCTTTATCTATGCTTCCTGTTGCAACCTCTGCGGCAGAGGATAAAGGTAATATCTCCCTTTCTGCGGTAACCGGCAATCCCAGCGGATCCAGCAACGAAGGATACGCAAATTTATTTGACGGTAATACCGGAAGTAAATGGTGCTGTTCTTTCAGCGGCTCCGCCTATGTTATTTTTAAAGCATCTGAGCCGGTAAAGGTAAGCGGCTATTCAATCGCAACTGCAAATGATACAGCCGGTTATTCCGAAAGAAATCCGGTGGAATGGACGCTTTCTGCCTGTACGAATTATGAAGATGAATCCACTTCATGGACAGTAATTGATACTGTTACAGACGGCAGATTGCCGTCTGCAAATGAAACATATACTGATTTTATATTATCAGAACCCACACCGCTTTATCAGTATTTCAAGCTTGAAATAACAAAGATTAATAGCGGCAGCTTGATGCAGATCAGCGAGATTGCAATGGTACAGTGTGATCATCAGTTTGAAGATACCGGCACAACAATTGCTCCAACCTGTACAGAGGGTGGTTATGATGTTTATGAATGTTCAATATGCCATTTACAGAAGAATGTTCTAAATGATGAGCCTGCAAATGGTCATAATTTCGAAAACGGTATCGGTATCTGTACTGTATGCGGCTACTGGCCGGTCGACCATCCGGTCAACTATCTGGATGAAAACGGTACGGAACAGACTGTTGTTTGCGACGCATCCATCACCGCAGAATACTTGTCAAACAATTCGAACACACTGACTTCCGGCTGGTATTTGGTGAACAGCGATGTGACCATTTTCGACCGCATCACCGTCAGCGGCACCGTACACTTGATTCTGGCGGATGGTTACACCTTAACTGCCAAACAAGGCATTCAGGTGCAGGACACTAACGCCCTCACCATCTACGGTCAGGCGAGCGGCACAGGTACGCTGACTGCTACGGGCGGTTACGGCGGCGCGGGCATCGGCGGCGGTGGTAGTATGCAAGGCAACGGTGGTTCAGGAGGTTCGGTTACTATCAACGGCGGCACTGTCATTGCAACCGGTGGTATGTACGCAGCAGGTATCGGCGGCGGTGCAGGTGGAATCGATGTCGGCAGGTATACAGGCGGAAGCGGAGCAAATGTAACGATCAACGGCGGCACTGTTATTGCAACCAGCACAAAAACTTTTATGAATACATACGCTCCGGGCATCGGCGGCGGCATTGGAAACACAACCGGCGGGGCAGGCGGCAGTCTCACCGTTACCGGCGGTTATGTGGTCGCTAACGGCATTGGCGGAGCAGGCTCAAAGAATGGGAACAGTCCGGGAGCAAACGGCACATTCTCTGTTTCCGGCAACAGCGTTGTGATATCCGACTATATCAAAGATAGTGCGGATACATCCGGCTGGAGCGGCATCGTTTTCATAGGCGACAGCGGCACTGTCTATGGAACTTCTGTTACTCCGGAGGAGGACTTTGAGATTCCCGGCGGTAAAACGCTGACAATCGCAAACGGTCAGACGCTGACAATTCCCGCCGGTGTAACATTAACCAACAATGGCACCATCATTATTGAAGATGGCGGAACGCTCGTCAACAACGGTACTATTATTAACAACGGCACAATTACAAATAACGGCACCTACACAGGTAATGCACCTAAGTGTTCTGCGACTTATCTGGATGCAGACGGCACCGAAAAAACGGCATTATGTGATGCAATCCTCACTGCCGATAATATCGGCAGCTACACCACCATAAACGAGGGCTGGTATATTGTACGGGGCAACGTTACAACAAGCAGCCGAATAACAATCAGCGGCGATGTGCATTTGATATTGGCGGATAACTGCAATCTGAACGCAAACAGCGGAATCGATGTTACTGCGGATAACAGACTGACTGTATACGCTCAGTCAACCGAAGAAAGCACTATGGGCACACTCACTGCTAAAACCACCGATATGTACGGTGCGGCAATAGGCGGCGGTAATAATGCCAGCGGTGGCAATATCACCGTAAACGGCGGTATTGTAAACGCAACGGCAACGGCTAAAGGCGGCGGTTTTACCTACGGTGCAGCAATTGGCGGCAATATCACAATCAGTGGCGGCACGGTTAATGCCAATGTTACGGCAGACGGCGGCTATGCCTTTGGTGCGGCAATCGGCGGCGGCAATATCAGCGTAAACGGCGGTATTGTAAACGCAACGGTAACGGCTCAAAGCGGCGGTGCTGCCTACGGTGCGGCAATAGGCGGCGGCATTACCGGCAGCGGCGGCAATATCATAATCAGCGGTGGCACGGTTAATGCCAATGTTACGGCAGACGGTGGCTATGCCTATTGTGCGGCAATCGGCGGCGATGCTGGCGGCACATTCTCCACAGGTGAGAACGGCAACGCCGTCATTTTTGCCAGCTCCATTTCCGACCAGAGCGGCAAGACAGCCGGCACATGGAGTGGCGTGATCTTTGAGGGCAACGACGGCAAGGTTTACGGCACAAGCATCGCGCCTACAGAGGATTTTGAGATGGGCAGTAGTAA
>JBJEQC010000193.1:0-11934 GCA_051881555.1 Acutalibacteraceae bacterium | reverse complement strand
ATAAGCAACCTTTTCTGCGGGAATCGGCCCTATTCCGGAAATCTGAATGACATTTATTCCGATATCGTTAAGATATTTAAAGGTCTGTTCGCAGTCCTCAAAGGTCTTTATGTAATCACGCAGAGTATAGAGCTGCGCTCCGAGTTTGATTTTTGACATATCCAGCACCTCAGTTAACATATTTTATATTATTATATAACTTTTTAATATAATATGCAAGTTTTATATTGTCATTAATTCGTTATTTTTCGGTATTTCAGCATTTATATACTATTCTTTTAATATAATTCAGAGTGAACGGAGTGTTGCTATGCTGAATTTGATAACGGAAATAATAGCAAAAGGATTTTTGTTTTTTGCCCTGCACTTAAAAAACGGAGGTTCTTTCCCTCCTGCTCTTTCGTCAAAAGAGGAAAAGGAGTATCTGAAGCGTTATAAAGCCGGAGACGAAGAAGCAAAAAATATTATTATTGAACATAATCTCAGGCTTGTTGCACACATAGTTAAAAAGTATTATTCAGGCTCAGGCGAGCAGGACGATCTGATTTCAATAGGTACAATCGGGCTGATTAAAGCGGTCAATACCTTCGATGAAAGCAAAGGAATTAAGCTTGCTACATATGCTTCAAAATGCATTGAGAATGAAATTCTGATGTATTTCAGAAGTCAGAAAAAATGCTCACAGGATATTTCAATCAACGAGCCTATTGATTCAGACGGCGAGGGAAATCCTCTGACGCTGATGGATATAATAAGCGTTGAAGATACGATAGCAGACGATATTGACGATAAAATAACATTTGCAAAGCTTTACCGTTTTGTTGAGGAGCTGAGCGACGAAAGAGAAAAAACAATTATTATCATGCGTTACGGATTATATGATTCGGAACCTCTGACACAGAAGCAAATTGCTAAGAAGCTTAACATTTCACGCTCATATGTCAGCAGAATTGAGAAAAAAGCGATTGAAAGGCTGAGAAAAAAGTTTTCCGAAAGCGGAGCTTAGAAAAGGAAAAAGAGCCGTTCCTTTTAAGAACAGCTCTTGAAAATCAAGCTTTATTATTTGATGAAAAGAACAACGAGAGTTGAAACAAGAGAAAGAACGAAGAAAATGATTGCACAAATCTTTGTGATCTTAC
This sequence comes from Acutalibacteraceae bacterium, assembly GCA_051881555.1. Classification (GTDB taxonomy): domain Bacteria; phylum Bacillota; class Clostridia; order Oscillospirales; family Acutalibacteraceae; genus CAG-177. The sequence continues at coordinate 10,795 of JBJEQC010000193.1, read as the reverse complement.
CAAGCTTCTGATCGATTGTTCTGCCTTTGCTCTTGCCGAGGAATGTGTCTGCACCGCCTGCGATTGCGCCGGAAAGACCCTGAGTGCGGCTCTCCTGCATGAGAACAACTGCAATAATAAGAAGAGATGTAAGAATAAGGACAATGCCCAAAACGATTTCATACCATGCCATGGGTATAAACCTCCAAAAAATTATTTTACTAATGGATTTTATCACATTTTAAAAATAAATGCAATAGTTTTTTTATATATTTTAGCAAAATATGCTTTGAATTTACCGCAAAAGAGCGGTAAAGCTATTTTTGCAGAGGAAATGATGACTTGCGTTTGCGTATTTTCCCCTGCGGGCAGATATTATTCAGGATTGACGCGCAGGGGCTTAATCAATAACCCGCAAACGATTTAACGATTGCGGAAATGAATACGCTTCAGACGCAATATAATCTAAATTTTATTTGCCGCCGTTCAAGGTCGGATTGTCCGACTTTGAACGGTTTTTTTGTTAAAATGTTATTTGCTCTGCTTCATCTTCGGAGCTTAACAGCGCACCGGCTGCGGGAAGATTTTTTGCCCTGTATCTGTGAGGTTTCGCAAATTCACCCTCACGGTATTCTCTTGCGCTCATAAGTCTGTGACCTTTTTTGAGCGTCAGAACTCCGACTCCGATTGTGTCCTTTGTTGTTTTCGGAAGAATAACCGCAGTATTAATAAGCAAATGTCTGCCTGCGCTTGAAGAAATGACAAGCTCTTTATCCTCTGAAAGCTGCATAACACAGGCGATAGGAGATTTATCCGAAAACGCCTTGATAAGCTTCTTTCGCTTTGTAACGGTCTGATAAGCTTTCATATCTATCTTAGCCGCTTTGCCGTTTTCAAAGAAAAACATCATATATCCGCTGTAATCCCCTGTTACGGCAAGATAAATCGGAAACTCCCCGTCTTCCATTTCAAGCTTTGCAGGGATATAATCTCCGAGAACGCTTGCCTTTGTGTCCTCAAATGCAGCGGCAGAAGTTTTATAGACCTGGCATTTATTGGTGAAGAATAAAAGCTCTTTTGCATTTGTTGTTTCAAAAGTCTGGGCTATTTCGTCACCGTCTTTAAGCTTATTTGCCCCGCTCATTCTGAGAGAAAGCGGAGTGATTTTTTTGAAATATCCCTGACGGGTAAAGAAAATATTGACGGGATAATCGGGAACTTCTTCTTCAATCGGAGTATCGTCAATTTCCGATGAATAAATAATCTCAGTTTTTCTCGGTATTGAATATTTCTTGATAACCTCTTTCAGCTCAAAAATAATAATTTGCTTTATCCTCTTGGGATTGTCAAGAATATCGTTTAAATCCTTGATTGCATCTTCAAGCTTTTCAATGTCCTGAAGGCGCTTCAGAATATATTCCTTGTTCAAATGACGCAGTTTGATTTCAGCAACATATTCTGCCTGAATTTTATCGATTTTGAAGCCGATCATAAGATTCGGAACAACCTCGGCTTCTTCTTCCGTGTTTCTGATTATTTTGATTGCCTTGTCAATATCAAGCAAAATCTTCTCAAGACCACGAAGCAGATGAAGCCTGTCGGAAGCTCTTTTAAGGTCAAAAGCGGTTCGGCGTCTGATGCAGTTTGTTCTGAATGCAATCCATTCGTTGAGAAGCTCGGCAACTCCGAGGACCTTAGGATATCCGTTGATCAGAACATTGAAATTGCACGAAAAAGTATCCTGAAGCGGAGTAGTCTCATAAAGCTTCTTCATCAGCTTATCGGGATCTGTGCCTTTTTTGATATCTATTGTAATTTTAAGACCTGTTTTATCGGTTTCGTCTCTGATATCGCTGATTTCTTTTATTGAGCCTGCTTTGATTTTTTCGATAATTTTATCAATTATCGCTTCGGATGTTGTTGTTGGAGGAATCTGAATAACATCAATGCAGCCGTTTGATTTGTCATAAACATATTTTGCTCTGACTTTAAAACCGCCTCTGCCCGTTTTGTAAATGCTTTCAATTTCATCACGGTTATAAACAAGCAGACCGCCGCCTGCAAAATCCGGACCTTTCAAGGTCTCGGAAACATCGTGCTTCGGATTTTTCAGAAGCTCAATCGTTGTGTTGCATACTTCTTCAAGGTTAAATGAGCAAATTGAGCTTGCCATACCTGCGGCAATACCCGTGTTTGCGTTGACAAGAACGCTCGGAAATGTTACGGGAAGGAGCGTCGGTTCTTTCATCGTATTATCATAATTATCGACAAAATCAACCGTGTCCTTATCTATGTCGGCAAAAAGCTCGGCGCAGATTTTGTCAAGCTTTGCCTCGGTGTATCTCGATGCAGCCCACATCATATCCCTTGAATAAGCTTTGCCGAAGTTACCTTTTGAATCAACATATGGATGAAGCAAAGCCTCATAGCCTTTTGAAAGACGAACCATAGTTTCATAAATTGCGGCGTCTCCGTGAGGATTGAGCTGCATTGTTCTGCCGACGATATTTGCTGATTTTGAGCGGTTGCCCGTCAACAGACCCATTTTATACATTGTATAAAGAATCTTTCTGTGTGAGGGCTTAAAGCCGTCAATTTCGGGAATGGCTCGGGACATAATAACGCTCATGGCGTAGGGCATGAAATTCAGTTCAAGAGTGTTGACTATTTGCTGGCTTACCACCTCGCCTGCACCGGGAATGTGGGTCTTAGCATCAAGTGTTTCAGCATTTTTATCAACGCTTTTTTTAGGTTTTTTAGCCATATATTTTTCTCCGTTATTTTAATTATGAAACATCTGCCATGTCAATATAAAGATGGCCGTTTTCGGCGATATGCTCTTTTCTGCCCGTGAGATTATCGCCGAGAAGAAGATCAAACATTTCTGCGGTTTCCTGAGCAAAAGAAGGCTCAATTTTTATAAGCCGCCTTGTTGCGGGGTTCATGGTTGTCAGCCACATCATGTCAGGGTCATTTTCACCGAGACCTTTTGAACGCTGAACCGTATATTTTTTATCGCCTATTTCTGCGATTGCTTCTGCTTTCTCTTTTTCTGAATAAGCAAACCAGGTTTCATCGCCGCAGGTTATCTCATAAAGCGGAGATTCGGCAATAAAGACCTTGCCTTCTTCAAAAAGAGTCGGCATTAATCTGTATATCATCGTCAGAATGAGAGTTCGGATATGGAAGCCGTCAACATCAGCATCGGTGCAGATTATAATTTTGCTCCAGCGAAGCAAATCAAGATTAAAGGATATCATATCCTTGCCTTTCTTTTGCTTTGCTCCGATTTCAACTCCGCATCCGATTACTTTTATCAAATCTGTTATAATATCACTTTTAAAAATTCGGTCATATTCCGATTTCAGACAGTTGAGAATTTTACCTCTGACGGGTATAATTGCCTGATATTCGGAGTTTCTTGACTGTTTACAGGCGCCGAGAGCCGAATCACCCTCAACGATAAACAGTTCACGGATTTCTTTATCCTTGCTTCTGCAATCAACAAATTTCTGAATTCTGTTTGTCAGGTTGCCGACATTCTGAATCAGAGATTCTTTCAGGCCCTGTCTTGTTTTCTCAGCCTTGACACGGCTTCTCATGTTGATAAGCACCTGATCGGCTATTTTGTCGGCTTCAATCGGGTTTTCAATGAAATAAATCTCAAGCTGATGCTTGATAAACTCCGTCATTGCGTCCTGAATGAATTTATTTGTTATAGCCTTTTTGGTCTGATTGGCATATGAGGTCTGAGTTGAAAAAGACGAAATAACAAGGACAAGGCAATCCTCGATATCCTGGAAAGTTATTTTTCCGTCGCTCTTCTGATATTTGCCGCTCTGTCTTAAATAAGAATCAATCTGAGCAACGAATCCGAGCCTTGTTGCCTTATCGGGAGAGCCTCCGTTTTCAAGAAAGCTCGAATTATGATAAAACTCTTTAAGCTGAATTTTATTTGAAAAGGTCATTGAAATGTTGATTTTGAGCTTATAATCGTCAAGATCCTCACGGTCTCGGCCGACTCGGTCTCCGTGCCAGGTCTGAACACTTGTCAGAGCAGAATCGCCGACAATTTCTCTGACATAATCCTCAATGCCGTTTTCATAAATATATTCAAAGGTTTCAAAGCCTTTTCCCGTCTGGTTTTTAAGGATAAATCTGACACCCTCATTAACAACAGCCTGCTTTTTCAGCATGTCCTGAAAATATTCGAGAGGAATGTCAATATCCGTAAAAACTTCAAGATCGGGTTTCCATTTTATTCTTGTTCCCGTGTCACGCTTGTTATATTCCTCTTTTATCATTTCACCGACGGGATTGCCTTTTTCAAAATGAAGAAGATATTTATAACCGCCCGTGTGAATTTCAGCGTCCATATATTCTGATGAATACTGCGTTGAACAAAGGCCGAGGCCGTTCAGACCGAGAGAATATTCATAGCTTCCGTTGCTGTTGGTGTCGTATTTTCCGCCTGCATACATCTCGCAGAAAACAAGCTCCCAATTGTATCTTTCTTCTTTTTTATTGTAGTCAACGGGAATGCCTCTGCCGAAATCCTGAACCTCGATTGAATTATCCGAAAAACGGGTTACGATAATCTTATCGCCGTAGCCCTCTCTCGCTTCATCGATTGAGTTTGAAATAATTTCAAAAGCAGCATGCTCACAGCCGTCAAGGGCGTTTGAGCCGAAAATAACGGCAGGTCTTTTTCTGACTCTGTCGGCTCCTTTGAGGGCAACAATGCTCTCGTCATTATATTCGGGCTTTTTAGCCATTGGGTCAATCCTCCAAACAAGCAAATTTTACCGATACCATTATACCATATCTTGAAGCAAAGTCAAGAGGCTGCACAATCTGTCGGTTTTTGCAAAAGAAAAAGAATTATAAGGCGATACCAATAGATATGTCTTATAATTCTTGAAATCGTTTTTTTATTAATCAGAATACGACGCTTTTCTTTTTGCCGTTTTTATTAACGGGATGTTCTTTGATTCTGACAAGATAATCAATATTCAGCATTTCTTCGCCGTCTTTTGTTTTAACGGTCAGAAAGTTATCCGATACTCCGACAACAGAACATTCAATAACGGAGCTTCCGTTTGAAAGATAAACAAGGCAGTCTTTGCCGATATACTTGTTAAATATGTCACTCATATCAATAATTCCTCTTTTCTTTCGTTTCCTGATTATTCTTCTGACTTCCTGCTCGCTTTTTCTTTGGAAATATAAAATCAAAAACAGGATAATAATTGGCAAAAAGACGGTGTAATTCACAGAATTGCTCCCCCTTTTCTCTCCATACGCAGATAAGCTCCGCAAGGAACTTCAACGGGGCAGTCAAAGCTGAGCTTCATCATCGGGTGGGGAGCATTGTCTATTAATTCTCCGTCGCCGTTTTTAAGATTATTAACGGTGACTTTAACGGGCTTTTTGCCTTTAATCATAATTTCAAGCTCGTCGCCCTCAAAGAACCTGTTTCTTTGCGAAGCGTAAAGAACTCCGTTCTCCCATTTTTCGGCTATTGCGGCAACATCCCATTCCCTGACATATCCGCCGTTTTCAAAAATCTGAGCATCATCCATCGGGCTTGAAAAATAGAATCCAGTGCAATATTTACGGTTGCTGACTTTGCTTACTTCATCAACAATCCATTGTTCGGGCTTATAATCCGATGCAAAACCCGATGCTTCATAGCCGTCAAGCGCACATCTGTAAGCATTAACGGAAACTGCGGTATAATAAGCGGATTTTGCCCTGCCTTCAATTTTAAAGCTGTTTATGCCCGCTTCCGAAAGCTCGGGGATATGCTCAATCAGGCACATATCCCGTGAATTCATTATGTATGTTCCCGATTTATCCTGCTCAATCGGGAAATATTCTCCGGGGCGCTTTTCTTCAACAAGCGAGTAATTCCATCTGCAAGGCTGAGCACAGTCTCCCCTGTTTGAATCCCTGCCCGTCATATAATTCGAAAGCAGACATCTGCCCGAAAAAGATACGCACATTGCGCCGTGAACAAAGCATTCAATTTCAAGGTCTTTCGGCGTTTTTGCTCTGATTTCGGCAATTTCTGCAAGGGAAAGCTCTCTTGCCGTTACAATTCTTTTGGCGCCAAGATTATAAAATGCGCAGGCTGAGGCATAGTTGGTTATTCCTGCCTGGGTTGAAATATGAATTTCAACATTCGGCGCATTTTTTTTGGCAAGCTCCAGAACACCGATATCTGTTATTATTAAAGCGTCAACACCGCTTTCCTGCGCATATTCAAGGAATGACGGCAAAGCCGAAAGCTCATTACAGCGTGGAACTGTGTTGCAGGTTAAATAAACCTTAACACCGTTTGATTTTGCATAATCGCAGGCTTTTTTTAATTCGTCGCCGCCGAAGCTTGCCGCAGCGGTTCTCATTCCGAAGCAATCGGAACCGAGATAAACCGCATCAGCGCCGTATTCAACAGCTGTTACAAGTCTTTCAAAATCTCCCGCAGGAGCAAGCAATTCGGGCTTGGTAATAACTTTCATAAAAACTCCTATCGGCTGTTTGCTCTGAGAACCTTGTTGCCGTTCTCATCGTGTTCCGCCTGCGTTCTTGCCATATAAATTTCGCCGTATTTATCATGTCTGAAATAATAATAATTAGTATCATCGGGATAAAGTGCGGCTTTGATTGCGTCGTCGCCGGGATTGCAAATCGGTCCGGGCGGCAAGCCCTGGCAATAATAGGTATTATAGCTTTGCTCAAAGATAATTGCATCGGAGGACGAAACATTGGGCTTGACATAATTCTTGATATAGTTTGCGGTTGAATCACAGCCGAGTGTCGGCCATGAAACAGAGTTGTTCAGTCTATTGTGAATTACAGATGAAATAAGACCCATTTGCTCTTTGTTTGCAGCTTCACGCTGAATAATTGAAGCAATGATTATTACCTCATCACGGGAAAGACCGAGCTTGATTCTCTGCTGTTCATATTCATCGGTCCATTTATTTTCTGAGCCCTCAAGGAATTTTCTGATTACGCTGTTTGCGTCGCTTTTTTCATAAAATTCGTAGGTATCGGGGTAAAGATATCCTTCAAGTCTGAAGGTTCTGTTGGGATTATCGGGTATTTCCGAAACAAAATCCTGTTCAAATTCGGTTGATTGAAGCGAAGCAATAAGCTCGTCCTTTGAGCAGACTCCGAATTGGGCTATTTTATCAAACATCTGATAAACGGTCCAGCCTTCGGGGAAAATCAAGGTTATGGTTTTTGCCGATCTCTGAACTTCCTTGAATTCGGTCAAAAATCCCTCAAGACCGAGGTTCTTTTCAACGGTATAAACACCGCTGAGATAAACGGGAGCGGCGGGTTCTTCATCATCTCCGAAGTTTTTGAGAAATTCAATTCCGTTATAATAAAGCCTGCAAAACCATTTCTGTTTAACAAGTCCCTCATCGCCGAGAATGTCAATTATTTCATCGGTTGTTGCGTCTTTGGGTATTGTAACCTTAACCTTTTCATTGCTTCTGCTGATTGCAAGAACATCGTTGATGCAAGAAATGGCAAGTGCGGAAAGTGCCGTTGTAAAAACTAAAACTACGGCGCAGAATACGGCAAGAAAAGAGTTGGATTTTTTCTTCTTGACCGGTTTTGAAGGTGCGGGGCGTTTCTCCTGCGGAGCAGGTGCGGGCTGAGCTCTTTTCGGTTTAACATTTGAGAAATAGATTTCACCTTTATATTCGGGAAGCTGATTGTCAAAATCAAGAGACGGTTCGTCATCCTCATCAATATGAACTTCAAATTTTCTGTGTGAAATCGGTTCGGGCGGAGTGAGCTTATCAAGCTCATCAGGGTTCAGAAATCCGTCATCCTCAATATTAACTCTGAAAGGATGCTCCCTTTTGTTGTTTTCATCATTATTCATATGTAGAAGCCTCCCTGTTTCTTGAAGTTATCAGTTTGTTTTCGGTTAAAATAAAGTCTGTTTTTTTATCAAATGTTTCTGCCTGAATATTAGTGCAAAGGCATCTTTCACAGCATAATCCGACAGAAATAAGCTTGTTTTCCGAAAGAAAACGGTCATAATATCCTCCGCCGTATCCGATTCTGTTACCGTATAAATCAAAGCATAATCCCGGAACAAGGCATATGAACGGTGAAGAATCGGCTATTTCGCAGGCGTGAGTTGTTTCAACGGTCGGAATTCCGTATTTTCCGTCAACAAGGTCATCGAGCGAATCAAGGCGGTAAAAGTGCATATTATTGTTTTCACAAAACGGAATACCGACTGTTTTGCCGCAATTTAAAGAATAATCAATAATCTTCAATGTGTCAATTTCGTCTGCAACCGAAACATAGCACAAAATACCTGATGCATTTTTATAAACATCGGAATTTATTAAACGAGTGAAAATATTTTCGTTTATTCGCTGCTTTTCATAGTTTGTCAGAGATTGTCTGACCGATTTATAGTATGCTCTTAATTCTGTTTTGTTCATCATGAGCACTGAAGAGTGGATTTAAGATTATCGGCAGTCTCTTTGCCGCAAACTGCGGAAACAATTTCAAGCCCGAAATTAACAGCACTGCCCATTCCCTTAGCGGTTATTATATTATCATCACGGCAAACGAAAACATCGGGGATAAATGCTTCTTTAAGCTCGTTTTCGAAACCCGGGAAACAAACGGCTTTTCTTCCCTCCAGTATTCCCTTTCTGCCGAGGATCAGCGGAGCGGCGCAGATTGCGCAAATATAAAGATGATTATTGAAACAGAAATCAATTGAAGAGTTAACGGTTTTGCTGTTTAACAAATTGGTTGTGCCGGGCATACCGCCGGGCAGAATTATTCCGTTAAGATTATCGCTGATTTCAATTTCGGAATCCGATTTGTCGCATATTATATTTATTCCGTGTGCACCGGTTATCGATTTTGAACCGATGCCGACGCTTTCAATTTCAATACCTGCCCGTCTGATTACATCAAGAGTTGCTATTGCCTCAACTTCCTCAAATCCGTCAGCAAAAAAGATATAAAACATTAATATAATCCTCCAAAGTTAGTCAAGAGTCAGACCGAGATATGCGTTTTTTAATTCGGAAGCAGCTGTTTCCGATTCACAGTTGAGCGGAAGAAGCATTCCGCCGGGTAAAATCTCATAAGTGCCGATGCATGGCTGAAAATTCATCGGCAGATGATACATTATTTCATCAGCATTCTCTTTTTTAAGCAGTAAAGCCGACATACTTTCCGGGTATTTCAATGAAAAGGCACATTCCTTTACAATGATTTTTCTGCTTTCAACGCTGTAAAGCAAATAACCATTACGGGATGTTATCGCTTTTCCGCCGTACATTTCGTTCTGATTAACGGCGTAATTTATTGCTTGATTATCCCAAATAAAATGATCGGTTTTATTCAAGGCATTTTCTCTGAGCTTTTCAAGTTCAACCAAATTATTATCAGCTTTTATCTCGATTGAATCAAAGTTTTCATTAATATCTGCATGCGTAACTCTTAAAACTTTCTTTGCAAATGCTGTTTTATAGCCGAATTTTTCATAAAAGGTGTATAAAGAGCTTTCACCGGGTAGAAGACAAATATAACCGATATTTCTATCTTGTGCGATTCTTTCGGCAAATCTCAGAAGCTCCGCCATAAATCCCCTGCCCCGAAATTTTTTCAGAGTGCAGGCGGCATACAGATAATATGAATTAAAGATTTTGCCTTTTATGCTCATTTTGCCTTCAAGCAAGAACAGCATTGATGCAATTTCACCGTTGAATTCATAAACAAGCGTGTTTTCGGGGCGAAACCTGTTGGCAAGGAAAAACATTATTTCATCTTCACCGTCGCCGAAAGCTTCATGCCAAAGAGTTACAATTTTTTTAATATCATTATTGTCGGAAAATCTAATCATAATTCAATGTTCAGAGCTTTTTTAACTTTGTTCAGGACGTTTTCTGCAATTTCATTAATTGGAAGCGGTTCTCCGTTTTTGCCACAGACAACTCTGCTCCAGCCGAGCTTTTTGCAGGAATAATCAGCGGCTTCTTTGCAGTTTTTAAGATAATCGATATTTTTCTCGTGAATATCTTTTTTGGATTCATCGCCGTTATATCTGCCCGTCATCAGTTTTTGGGAAACATCAATGGGCATGTCAAGAAAGATAACCGAATCGGGTTTCGGGATTCCGAGCTTGTTATATTCAAAATCTTCAAGCCATTCAAGGTATGAATCCCATTCGGATTTCGGGGTTTTGGTTAACTGATGGTACGCATTGGAGGTTGTGTATCTGTCCGCAAGAAAAACTTCGCCGTTTAAATATGCTTCTTTCCAGTAACAGTTATAGCTGACGAATCTGTCAACCGCAAAGAAAGCCGATGCGGCATAGGCGTTAACATCTTCGGGATTTTTGCCGAATCGCCCCGCAAGATACATTTTAACGGGTTCACAGGCAGGATCTCCGTAATTCGGCAATTTAATGAAATTTACCTTAACGCCCAAATCTGAAAGGCTTTTCTTCAGAAGCTCCTCCTGAGTTGATTTTCCGCTTCCGTCAAGCCCTTCTATGACAATCAGTTTCCCGTTCATATTTCCTCCATCTTACACCATAATTATTGTTATTATATCAAGAAATAATGTATATTTCAAGTATATTAAGCAAACAAATTGAGTCAAAGAATCCGATATTTCAAAAATTACTATATTTTTTGAAATAGTACTTGATTTTTCGGAAAAAGTGTGCTAATATATCAAAGGTCTTGGGGGTGTAGCTCACTTGGGAGAGCGCTTGAATGGCATTCAAGAGGTAAGGGGTTCGATCCCCCTCATCTCC
>JBJEQC010000192.1:0-11934 GCA_051881555.1 Acutalibacteraceae bacterium | reverse complement strand
ACGGCTTTATCTTCAATTTTCGCAATAAGAAGCTTATCTTCGGGAGTCATAAAAAACACCTCATTTTTCATTGCCAAAAAGCTGAAAACATGATAATATTAATTGTATCATAATAATCCGGAGGCTTTATGAGCCATGAATCACCTGAAAATGTATCTGAAAGTATCTCCTGCGGAATATCCGCAGAGCTTCGGCGATTTTTCGTTCCGCAGGTTTGACGGGAGCGAGGGCGATATCGCCGCATGGGATAAAATATGCCGCAACGGAATAATCCGTGAGGACGAGGGCGAGGAGGCCTTTACCCGCCGAATGCTTGAAGCGGAGGGCTACCGCCCCGAAAATGTATTTTTTGTTCTGCTTGACGGAAAGCCCGTTGCAACCGCAACCGTTCTCTGCCCCGAAAATGGGGTTGGCACGGTTCATATGGTCGCCGCCCTTCCCGAGGTTCGGGGAAAAGGAATCGGCGGATATCTTGCCGAAATATTCAACGCCTGTCTTTATGAATGCGGCTGTAAGCGGGCGTTTCTTCTGACGAACGAATTCCGTGTTCCCGCAATCAAAAGCTACCTCAGAGCAGGCTTTCTGCCCGTTCTTTATGAGGACGGCATGGAGAGCCGCTGGAGCGATTGGCTGAGAGAAAACGGCTATTCGGATGTCGAAGCGGTCGGAGAAAGCGGCGGGTTTATAAAAATACTCTGCCCGAATGAGCAGGATTGATAATTTTTGCTTGCAAAGATAAAAACGCCGTGATATACTTGTTTTTGTGTTCGGCGGATGCCGCAGAGAAAAAAGGAGATGTGGTGTATGTATAATCTTTATATTCCGGAGGGCTATAAATCTCTCCTCAACAAGCGTCAGACCCAGCTTGCAATCAAGAAGGTCAAGGACTTTTTTGAGCGCGACCTTGCAATTCAGCTCAACCTCACGAGAGTTTCCGCCCCTCTTTTTGTCAACTCAGATTCGGGGCTTAACGACACGCTCAACGGCGTTGAAAGACCCGTCAGCTTTGATATCAAGGGCATTGATTCGGGCAATGTTGAAATTGTTCAGTCCCTTGCAAAGTGGAAAAGGCTTGCCCTCAAGCAGTACGGCTTTGAGGCGGGCGAAGGTCTTTATACCGACATGAACGCCATCAGGCGAGACGAAGACACCGACAATCTCCATTCGGTTTTCGTTGACCAATGGGATTGGGAAAAGCATATTGAAAAGGCTGACAGAACCGAGCAGACCTTAAAGGACACCGTAAAGGCGATTTACAGAGCGCTCAAGCACACCGAGCATTATATTGCCGATGATTACGCCTTTGTTGAGCGTAATTTCCTGCCCGACAAAATAACCTTTATCACAACGCAGGAGCTTGAGGATATGTATCCCGACCTCACTCCCAAGGAGAGAGAAAACCGCATTGCAAGAGAGAAAAAAGCCGTTTTCATCATGAAAATCGGCGGCGCTCTCAAAAGCGGCGAAATCCATGACGGCAGAGCGCCCGACTATGACGATTGGGAGCTTAACGGAGATATCGTTGTTTATTATCCCGTTCTTGACAGAGCCTTTGAGCTTTCGTCAATGGGCATAAGAGTTGACGAGGAATCTCTAAAAAAACAGCTTGAAATCAGAGGCTGCCCCGAGCGCAGCGAGCTGCCCTTCCACAAGGCTCTGCTGAGCGGCGAGCTGCCTTATTCAATCGGCGGCGGCATCGGTCAGTCAAGAATCTGCATGTTCTTCCTGCGTAAAGCGCATATCGGCGAGGTTCAGGCATCCGTCTGGCCAGAAGAAATGATCAAAGAATGCAAAGAAAAAGGCGTTGAACTGCTTTAATGCAAACTAAATGGGGCTGTCGCTAAGTGCGGCAGCCCTTTTGCTTTATACATCTTTAAATTCAATAACCTTGTTTGTTCTGCCCGATTCAAAAATCGCTTCAACAAGGCGCATGAGTCTGCGCTGTTGGTCATGGGTAACAATTATGTTTTCTTTGCCGTTAAGATAAGCAAAAACATTCTTATAGTATTCGCCCCAATCCGCTTTCTGAACGGGCAAGGGATAGGTCTGAATCGTGTCGTCGGTTCTCGGAGCCATGGTTTTTGTTATGCCTGCGCCCGCAACGATGGGAACGGCGTCTCTGCTTTCCCAATCGGAAACCATAACGATTTTGCCGTTGCAGTCCCAATCATCGATAACCGCCGAGCCGTTTTCGCCGAGCATATACCAAAGCGGAAGCTCGATAAAGTTGCTCGTTGTGACCTCAACATAGAATGAAAGACCGTCGTCAAAAATGAGAGTTGTGCGGAAGCCGTCGTCGCATTTTTCATTTGTGACATTTGTAAGCTCCGCATAGACCGAAACGAGCTTGCGGGGCACGGTCATCATCAGCGCCTGGTCGAGCAGATGGATTCCCCAGTCGAGAACCATTCCGCCGCCGTGCTCGGGCTGATTGCGCCAGTCGCCGGGGATTCCTCTTGAACCCTGAACTCTTGATTCAATGCGGAAAACCTTGCCGAGAGTGCCCTCGTCAAGCAGTTTTTTTATCGTCAGATAGTCCTCGTCCCAGCGTCTGTTCTGATGAACGGTGAAAAGCTTGCCGCATTCGTTGGCGCAGGCGATCATTTCTTCAAGCTCGCCGCTGTTCATGGCAACAGGTTTTTCGCTGATTGCGTTTTTGCCCGAACGCAGAGCGTCAATGACGATTTCCTTGTGAAAATCGTTGGGGGTTGCGACGGTAACGAGGTCGATGCGTTCATCATCGAGCAGCTCACGGCGGGAAGCAAAGGAATGAATACCCTTTTCCTCGGCAACCTTGCCCCTCTCGGGGTTGATGTCATAAATACCGACAAGCTCGGCATATTCGCCCATTTCTTTTCTGATTTTCTCTGCGTGCCAGCTGCCCATGCCGCCGTAACCGATAACGGCACAGCCTATTTTATTGTTTACCATAGTGAATACTTCCTTAAATAGCAAAATGTTGAAAAATTATAAATCGTTGCCCTTGAATAATCTGCCGCTGTAATGCTTCAGGTGATTATATTTGATATATTTGCGGGCTTCATACAGCATTTGATCGTTTCGTATTATTTCGTCATAAAACGATGATTGCCAAAGCTTGTTTCTTTCACTTTCGGGAACAATTTTGTTGTATTCCCGGGTAGAAACAGACTTAAAACCACGCACAATGTCCTGTAGGGAACGCCGTCCTCGGCGTTCCGCCTCATATTCTTGATTTTCGATTATGATTATTCCGTGAATATGGTTCGGCATTATGCAGAATAAATCGGTTTTAATATTATCATCAATTTTTGAGATGCCCTCCCATGCGGATTTAACAATTTTTCCGATAGGAGTCAAGCGAAGATTCAAGGAATTTTTCGGAACGCCGGGGACGGCGTTCCCTACTCCGGCAAGCAGTTGCTTTTTATCCTTTGTGCAAACCGTGACAAAATAATAACCGTTTTGGCTGTAATCCCAGCTTTTAAGTCTGTGAAGCTTTCGTTCAGGCAACAATCCGTTTTCGTTCATTGAATCAAACCCACCACATTGCGCCTGTGGGTTCGGTGACGAGGACTTCTTTGAGGAACGAAACCGCCTTTGAAAGGCCCTCGTTCTGGCTCATGAGCGAATCCTCATGCTCGATGCTGATAGCATAGTCATATCCGACCATGCGAAGATTGGAAATAATGTCTTTCCAATAGCTGTAATCGTTGCCGTAGCCGACCGAGCGGAAAATCCATGAACGGTTGATTTCATCGCCGTAGGGCTTTGTGTCGAGAACGCCGTTGACGGCGGTGTTGTATTTATCCATCTTGGTGTCCTTGGCGTGGAAATGGAAAATTGCGTCGCCCATCTTGCGGATGCACGCAACGGGATCCATGCCCTGCCAGATAAGATGGCTCGGGTCAAAGTTTGCGCCGATTTCGGGGCCGACAGCCTCTCTCAGGCGGAGAAGCGACTCCGTGTTGTAAACGCAGAAGCCGGGATGAAGCTCAAGAGCAATCTTGTTAACTCTGTGAGCCTTTGCGAATGCAACAAGGTCTTTCCAATAAGGGATAAGAACCTCGTTCCACTGCCATTCAAGAATCTCGCTGAAATCGTTCGGCCAGGGGCAAACAACCCAGTTGGGGTATTTAGCCGTTTCGCAGTCGCCGGGACAGCCCGAAAATGTGTTAATCTGATGCAGGCCGAGCTTTTCTGCAAGCAAAATTGTATTTCTGATTGTTTTGTCGTATTCCGCGGCAATTTCTTTGTTGGGATGAACGGGGTTGCCGTGGCAGGAGAGTGCGCTGATCTCCATGTCATATTTTTTGATTATCGCTTTGAACTCCTCAAGTTTCTTTTCGTCCGAAAGCAGCTCTTCAGGGTTGGCGTGAGCGTTGCCGGGGTAGCCGCCGCAGCCGATCTCGACCATTTCTATGCCGAGAGACTTGAAATATTTGAGGGATTCCTCAAGCGAAAGGTTTGAAAGCAGGGTTGTGAAAACTCCGAGTTTCATTTGCTTTTTCTCCTTTGTCAGATAATTTTTTTAAGATATGTAAGGCTTCTCGCAACATCCTCGAAGCCTGTCGGAACGGGATCGTCATTTTCGACTATAAGCCATTCGATTCCCATTTCCTTTGCCGCTTTGATAACGGCGGGGATATCGCAGTTCCCTTCGCCGAGCGCCTTGGGCTTGCCGTCAATACCGTCCTTGACATGAAGATGAACGATATTGTCCTTGTGCTCAAGCAGGAAGCTGTAATTATCCGCTCCGGCGTGGAAGCTCCAATATGTATCAATTTCAAGCGAACAGCGCTCTCCGATAACATCAATCGGCAGTCTGCCGTCGCTTAAAGGCTTGAATTCCTCGGTGTGGTTGTGATAATAAACCTTCATTCCGTATTTATCCGTGGCGTATTCCTGCGCTCTGCCGAGTGTTTCGCCCGTCTGAACGCATTCAGCCTCGGTTGAATGGGGCGCACCGCCGACCCCGACGCTCTTAACGCCGAGAGTGTTTTGAAATTCAAGCGTTTTTTCAAGCTTATCCGAGGCAAAATCATCAATGCCGATGTGACCGCCAACGGCGGTGAGACCGATTTCATCGAGCTTTGCCTTGATTGTTTCTGCGTCGGTGTTGAAATATCCTGCAAATTCAACGCCGTCATAACCGATTTTTTTGATTTCCTCAAGCGCTTTGAGAAGCGTTTCGGAATCCTTTATATGTTCTCTTACCGAATAAAGCTGAACGGCAATTTTCATGGCTTTCTCCTTTATCAATCGAAGTAAACAGGCTTGCCTGTTTCAGCCGATTTATAGATTGCTTCAAGAATCTGAGTAACAACCATAGCCTGCTCGGGCTTTGTGCGAAGCTCTGCGCCGTTGAGAACAGCGTCATAGAATGCTCTGCATTCAAGCTCCTCGGGCTTGTCGCTTGCGCCGTCATAGAATGCTACGCCGCCTGCGTTGAAATTGGGGGTTTCGATAACCTGCCTGCCGTTTTTGACATAGTTTATGCGAAGGTCATCGGTGAGCATATCTGCGCCGCCCTTAACGCCCGCAATCAGAGTTGAAGCCTCACGGGGGTCGGCAATGTTGAGAGCCCAGCTTGATTCAACGCTGACCGTTGCACCGTTTTCCATAACAACGAAGCCGAAGCAGGAATCCTCAACCGTATACTTTTCGGGATCCCAATCGCCCCATGCGTTTGCGGTGTTCTTCTGATCGCCGAGCTTTTTATATTTTGAGCCGACTGCCATCTTGGGCTTGTAGTTATCCATCATCCAGAGGGTGAGGTCGAGAGCGTGAGTGCCGATATCGATAAGCGGACCGCCGCCCTGCTCTTCTTCGTTGAGGAAAACGCCCCAGGTGGGAACGGCTCTTCTGCGCAGAGCAAGAGCTCTTGCATAATAGATTTCGCCGAATTCGCCGTTTTCGCAGCACTGTTTGAGATAAAGCGAATCTGCTCTCCAGCGTGACTGATAGCCGATTGAAAGAACCTTGCCCGTTCTGACCGAGGCTTCATACATCGCCTTTGCTTCGGCATAGGTCTTTGCCATGGGCTTTTCGCAAAGAACATGCTTGCCCGCTTCAAGAGCGTCAATTGTTATGAAGCTGTGGGAACGGTTGGGCGTGCAGACATGAACCGCAACGATGCTCTCATCTTTGAGAAGCTCTTTGTAGTCGGTGTAGACCTTAGCGTCGGGCGAACCGAATTTTTTGGCGGTTTCAACTGCTCTTTCTTCAATGATATCGCAGAATGCGACGGGCTCAAGAAAATCAATGTTTTCAATTGCACGAAGGTGCTTTCCGTTTGCGATTCCGCCGCAGCCGATAATACCGATTCTTACTTTTTCTGCCATATTTATAACTCTCCTTTTCATCCGGGTTACAACTTCCATTATATATAAATATAAAAATAATGCAAGAGAGAATTTCTTCGCAGGGTATAAATTTTGAAGCGTGGTTTTTGGATATAATTAACAAAAAAGCGGCTTTTACAGACTGCGATATGCCTGTAAAAGCCACTTAAAAGAGTTTAGAGAATAGCTGTTAAGGGAAAATCAGATCAGAGCAAATATTTTAATAATGAATACTTTTATTGAATTCAGAAAATCAGCAAACGCTCTGAATAAAACAGCGAAAACCGATTCATATTTTACTTCAATTTCTGCTTCGGATATAATATTATTTTCGGAATCAAGTATTCTTGCGGTTATGGTTGCAGATTGAGGGAAAATACTGTTGCATGAAACATTGCCGTCGCTGTCAACTGTTACCTTGTCGTTATTCGAAGACCACACGATGCTGCTGTATTCGGCGTCATAGGAACAACTGAGTTTGATATCCGGATAAGAAAACCAAGAGGGTTCAATTATAACGGCTCCGTTATTGATTTGAGCATCGCTTGTGCTGATTACAGGAGTTCCTTTAGTTCCTAAAACAACTACCGTAACAGAAACATTCTGTCTGTAAAGCTTTGAAAAATCTTTATTTTCGGGATACTTTTCTGCATATTTTGCAAATGTTTCACTTGAAAGACAGCTTGAAATCGTAACTGTTTTGTTTGAGCTGCTTCTGGTAACAAGCAAGTTTTCATAGGATACCGTATTATTGTCTGTTGTGAAGAATTTATCCCATTGCTCTGACGGATGGGTTTCGTCAATACTTACCGGGATAATGCCGTTACCCTTTTTGTCGGCGTAAGAATATACCCATTCAATACTGTCAGAATTCTCGGAATATCTTGCCTCGGTGAAAGATGAAAGATTATTTTTAACATGCTCAGAATCCTCGTTTGCGCCGTTGTTGATTCCGACGAAATAGCTTTCTTTCACTTTTTCCATTAGCGCAATTTCATTGTCAATCATGTCCTGAGTTAACGGTTGAACAGTAAAGTTAAAATCCTTTGAAACGGTTATATCATATTGTTTACTTGTCATAAAAATGGTCAGCGTAACCTCTGCAGGGGCTTCACCGGGGAGAGGTCTGAAAACGACTGCTCTGTATGCGTTGATTTCGATTATATCGCTGTTACTGCTTTTGACCGTGAAGCGATAATTATCATAACCTTGAATTCCTGTTTTTGAAGGAATAACAAGCTGAATATCATCTGTTATGTTATCTGCCTCAACAGGGCGTTCGGTTCCGAAAACTTTTAATTTATCTGCGGTATAGTTGCTGTCAAGCGCTTCCTGCATTTCTTCTTTGACTCCGAAAGAAGCGGCCTTAACAGTAAATTCAAAAGTTTTTGTCAGAACAATCGGGGCTTCATCATCGCTTGTCCTTCTGAAATCAAAAGAGGCGGTAAGAGTTACGGTTTTATCTTCATCTCCTCTTTTTACTACGCCGATATAAGGCTCAAAAAGAGTATCAGCCGTGGATTGATTACTGCTGTCGATAGATATGCAGTTATTATCAGACGATTCCCATGAGATAAGGGTCCATTTTTTATCGTCAACGACTTTTGGCAGCAAAAGATAATCTGTAACTTCATTTGCCGAAATGTTACCGTTAAGGATAACATCATCAGTAACTTCTGAAAGAATGTTTGCTTCAAGATATTCCTTAACTTTATCCTGATCCCAATGAATTACTGCATTGATACTGTATTCAGCCTCTGCTCCGTTTTTTTCAAACACAAAAACAAGAGGAACGGAATTAAACCATTTAACCTGCCAACTGTCGGGATCTTCAAAGAAATAGGTTATTTCTCCGCTTTCAGATATACAGGAGGGATCATCTGTTGATTTAATGCTGACATTGACATCGGTAATTCCGTTTTCTTCAAGTCTGTTCTTTATGATGTCAATAACATTTGTATCCTGCCCGTATGTCGGTATCAGCTTAAACCATTCTCCGAGCGAACTGATTGCGTCTTCAACAGCTTGTTGATCTTCGGGAGTAGGGGAGGGTTCGGTTTCTTCAATGATTTCAATTTTACAGTTTCCGCTTTGCTTTGCAATAATATCTGCCGTATTTACACAAGTTAATTCTCCTGAGTTTTTACAGCCCTCAATTTTAAGCTCAGGCTTTGAATCATATGTATTGTAGCTTGAAGCAACATTTTCCTGAGCAATTATTCCGGCAGCGTAGCCGTAATCCCCGCTTCCGCCGGTAATAGCGCCGCTGTTAACACAGTTTGAAATCAGCATTTTGTTATCGCTTGCATTGGCTGTGACTGCGGCAACAATGCCGCCCGCATATCCTGCAACATTTGAAACGGTTATTGAACCGTTGTTTTTGCACCCGATAACATTGCCGCCGATGTTTTCACCGATAATACCTGCGGCATATGACGTAATGTTGATATCTCCGTTGTTTATGCAGTTTTCCGTCTTGCCTGAATTTTTACCTGCAATTCCGCCGACATATTTAACATTGTTTGTGCTTCCTGCCGTGCCTGCAATTGAAAAATCAACTTCAGAAACGCAGTTTGAAACAGTACCTTTGTTAAATCCGACTATTCCTCCGTGGTAATTTCTTCCGCTTCTTGAGCCTTTGATTGAAACGGAGCCGCAAACCTTAAGATTTTTAACAATGCCTGAAGTATCAACCGTGTTAAAAAAGCCTTGGTATATTGCAGAGCCATCGGTAATGCAGTATGTGACGGTTTTTTCGTTTCCGTCAAATTCGCCCGCAAAAGCATTGGCAGAGCCAATCTGTATCCAAGTTGTATCCCCAAGGTCAATATCACAAAGAAGCTTTGCGGAGATAGAAGTGTTGCCTGAATTGACGCTTGAAGCAAACCAGGCAAGTTCGGATTCGTTTGAAATCTGGTAGATTCCGTCAACTGAATTCGGCTCTGTGTAAGATGAACCGTCCCACACAGCGGAGGCTTTTAAAGAAATGGTTCCTGTTGCCGATAAGATGCTTGTAACAGAAAGCAACATGGCAACAATCAAAAATAATGAGGTGGTTTTTTTAACGATTTTTTTCATTTTTTACTCTCCTTTTATTGCAAAAATAAATTAAAACAAAGACTGAACATCGCCTCCCGATATTTTTTTGCAATAAAAAAATACCCTCAATAAAGGGTATTGAAAGTATCAAACACAGGCAAGCCCTAAAGCTTGCCTCAATTATCAATAACGGACTGCATCCCAATTGCCCGGAAACAGTAATACCCTTATATGCATAGCAAGTATTCTGACTTATGAGCTAATGCTCAATTACAGTAATGGCTGTTGCTGCGGATTTTCACCGCAATTCCCTTTTTAATCTGAAAACAGAGCCTCCAGAACTATGCACCATTGACAGTTATTCTTTTTGCATACCAAATAATAGCAGAAATGATAAAAAATGTCAACATGTTATTGCTCGGAACCATAATATTCTTTTGAATCATGTAATAAGGAGGCACTTTGTTTTTAAATCGAAAATAGGCTGTCTCAATTTTGAGGCATCCCCTGAAATTATTAAACTCAGCCGAACAAAGAATGTCAATCCGCATAAAAGCAGACACGGCAGAAGCGTTTTTGCTCCTGCCGTGCATCTATGTAAACTCCTCAAACCTGAAAATCTTTTTTGTGCCTTCATTTAACAAGACGATCGAGAAAGCATAAAGGTTTCAGAAAATGAGGAATTTTTTTGTTTTAACTCAGAATCCATCGTATTCAACCGTAAAATGCGACGGGTTCGGGCTTTATCAGCTCGCCCCGTCTCAACAATGAGAGAAGCTTGAGATTTTCGCCCGAGGTTCCCGTGTAATCGGTTATTCCGTTGGCGTTGGCGATTCTGCGGCGGTAGTCAAAGCCGCTGTTTTCGCCGAGAGATTTAAGAGCGTCAACGATTGATACCTCGTCCTTTGCGCAGGTTCCGAAGTATCTTGAACCGCTCGGATATTTTATCCACGGGCATTTACCCCAATTTTCCCAATTCCTCTCCGAAAGCCTCGTTTCAACAACTCCGTAGTTGAACCCTCTTGCCTCAATGACCCTGCCCCCTCCACAGTAAATTCCGACATGGCCGGGCATGAAAACGAGGATTCCCGGGATTTCGGGCATGGTGTTCATTCTGCCTCGCACAAGGCATTTTTTGAGCATTCCGTTTGCCGAAACATCCTGAGCGGAATTATATTTGGGCTTGCCGTTTGCTCCGTCGCTCCAGAGAAAGCCTTTGACAAGCCCCACGCAGTCGTGCACCCGACAGCCGAGCTGAGAATTATATTTCGGCATCCGTGCGCTCTGATAATGGGCGGGATACTGCGCTTTTTTCTGATTCAGAAGCTCCTTTGTTGCGGTGTTGCCGAAAGTGCCGTACCAATAAGGTCTGCCGAGCTGAGCCTTTGCGTATTCAACAAGTCCTGTGTTGCTTTTCATTATTCAGCCCCCTTTTCGCCGCCGAGAGCGGCAATTGCGGCGTTCCAGAGTGCAGAGATGCCTGCGGCAGAGCCTGCAAGGAGCATTGAAAGCCCGATTCTCTTGAATGCCCCGAAATCCGTGACCCCGAGCAGAGCGTCGAGCGAAACGGCCGACAAAAACGCCTGCACAAAGGTTTTTGCCGCTCTGATTATGATATCTTTTACTGTTTCCTTTTTCATTTTTAACCTCCCGTAAAAAATGTGACCGCTGCGCTGACGGCGGCTCCGATGAGAGCGAAAACGAGCTTTTCAATCAGCGTTATCGGCTTCTGCCTGAGAGCTTCAACGGTCGCTTTCAGCTCGCCCGTGAGCGCAAGCAGGTTGTTGAGCGAAGTGGTGGTTGCAACGAGCGATTTGTCGATTCCGTTGCATTTGGCGAAAAGCTCGGCTATGTTTTCCTCCGCTTTAATCAGACGGTGTTCAATCTCAATGAGCGATATTTCCGTCATGCTCATTCCTCCGCCGCATCCGATTCGGCAAAGGTCACTCTGATTTTATCAAGGGCGTCGCTTTGCAGAGCGTTATAAAACATACTGCCCGAAGTCGGGAAAAACAGCGCCGCAACGCACATATATCCGATTGAGCTTTCGTAATAAGCCGTGCTGTGATTCACGATATGCGGAGTCATCGGGTCAAAGGCGTTCATGTTATCAACGCTGACCCATTCGGGGAAAGCGTCGGTGCTGAAATGCATCTCAACGCTCAGAATTTCCGTTCCCTCTGCTATCGAAGTTGCGGCAATTTCGTTGTTAACAAAAAGCAGGGTTTTTCTCATTCCTGTCGCTTCAACAAAAGCGTAGCTTTCTCCCTCAAATAAATCATAGACCGCCGTCTTTGTTTTGCGGGATGCAATCGGCTGACCGTTATAGGTCGGAACACCGTCATTTTCGCCGAATTTGCCGAGCACATCGGCGTTCTCGTGAGTGTGCCTTGCGAGAGTGTTTGCGGAGATTTCGGCAATAAGCCCCGAATCGGAGCTTTCAAAATCGGCTTCGTCGCCGTCCGCCGAGGGCAGAAGCCGAAGCCCCGTTATCAGAGGGCTTTTCACGATGAGATTTCCGTCAGAGCCGTAGCCCTCAAGCTGAAAGCTCAGCGAGTGGCTTTGGGTGAGG
>JBJEQC010000191.1:0-2742 GCA_051881555.1 Acutalibacteraceae bacterium | reverse complement strand
CTCCTGCACCGAAGCGAAGAACGGTACCCGTGATTGACTGTGAGCTGTCATCCTTTTCATAAACGAAAAAGCAATCATCGCCCGAAAAGCCAAAAGGCATTCCGTCCTCACGGATTTCCTCCTGAGTGCTCATCCAAAAGCCGTCGGCATCATAATCAAAAAAATACCAGCCTGCGTCCTGAGCGGTCATTTTGAAAACATATTCACTTTCGCCCGGATCGTCGCTTTCGGGAGCTTCAACCGTGGTTTTGCCGAGGGTGAGTTCGCCGTAATAAGGCAGTTCATCATAACAGTCATCATCTTCACCGCAGTCATAATACCATTTGATTGTTCCCTGATACTGCGCCGCAAATGCCGAAATCGGGCAAAGCAGCAGTGCAATTACCGTCAGAACGGAAACTGCTTTTTTGATTTTTACTCTCATATCTTTTCCTCCTCGGATTTTAATTTGGAATATTTTCCAAAATAATATTAATATACATTTGAGAGAATGTCAATATCCTATTACAAAGCCATAATTATTCTGAAACCAACCGAAACAAGGCGGAGCCGAAGCTCCGCCGTGAAATCAGTTATCTCATTGAAAGATAAGATACTCCGAAAATCACAAATCTTATTACTTTTCCAAGTTCTTGGAAGAAATATCCAAACATTTTTGCTTCATTTCCAAACAACGTTTTGATTAAATCGCCGAAAGTTGCCGTGCCCTCTTCAATATCCGAAAGCACTCCATAAAGTTCATAAACATACCCAAGATTCTTAAAATAGCAATTGCTGTTCATTTCCTGAAGGTTTTCTGCAAGACCCATATTTTTTACCTTACAGAATCCTAAATCATCATAGCGGTTTGCGGCGGGAATGGTTACACCGAATTCACCGTTGGAGTATATATCAAAATACGCATAGTACTCTCTGCCGTTTAAAGCAGTAAAAGGCTTTGTTTCGGTTACATTTCCGTCATAAGCTTTTGCTGTTGAACTGTTTTTGAAATATATAATTATTTCCGCTTCATAGTCCCTGTCAAAATAAGAATTTCCTGTATAATAATTCTTAATTGTAACTTCTTCAATCTCTTTTTGGTTAGCGATTTCAACATGATCAATATCTGCCGCCAAATCATAGACCGAAACGGTAACATCCTGCTTTAAGCCCTCAAAATCAACGGTTATGTCATATTCTCCGGTTTCCGTGCCAAGAGCACCCGTATATCCAAAACCGCCATAAAGCTCCACGGATTTTCCGCTTTCAAATGAAACGGTCTGATAATCCGTATTGAACCATACATATTTGTCATTAAATCCGAAATCGTAATTTAAAACCAAATTGTCAAGAGAACCCTGCTTAAAGCTCAATCCCGTTATATTGCCGAGATATTCAACATTAACCGTAAAAGTGTTATTTCCGTAATAAAAATCAAGATAATTTGTCTCTTCGGATTCAAAATTCATTATTAATCCAACCGGATTATCGGCCTCAAAGACATAATATCCGTCATCCATGAAGCCAAACGGCAGTCCGTCATCTCTCAATTCTTCCTGAACAGAAAAATTAAATGTTTCAGCATCAAACTCAAAATAATACCAGCCCGCCTCCTGAGCGGTCATTTTGAAAACATATTCGCTTTCGCCCGGATAGTCGCTTTTGGGAGCCTCAACCGTGGTTTTGCCGAGAGAAATCTCGCCGTAATAAGGCAGCTCATCACAGCCGACATCACCAAACCAGTCGGTATAATACCACTTGATTGTCCCCTGATACTGTGCCGCAAATGCCGAAATCGGGCAAAGCAGCAGTGCAATTACCGTCAGAACGGAAACTGCTTTTTTGATTTTTACTCTCATATCTTTTCCTCCTCGGATTTTTAATTTGGAATATTTTCCTCTTTAAAAGTAATATAATTTGACAAAAAAGTCAATCCTTATTACAAAGCTGTAATTATTTTTAACTCTTATGTAAGAAAATCAAATTGAAAACACGGAGAATAAGTGGTATAATATAGAAAATTTACTGAGGGGGATAAAAATGCCTGAAAAACTCAAGAAAAATTTCATATTCAGCGGAATCCCTGCGGCGCTGTTTTTGCTGCTGATTCTGCTTGTCAAGGTTGCGGATGTCAAGCCGATTGGCCCGATGGGTTCAAAAATCGGCCTTGCCTCGCTCAACGGGGCTATGTTCAAGCTTTTGGGCGAGAGCACTTTCTGGTATAAGCTGACCGAGCTGCTCGGCTACCTTGCCATTCTCGTTGCTCTCGCTTTCGGCGCTCTGGGCGTTTATCAGCTTATAAAGCGGAAAAGCATCAAAAAGGTTGACATGAGCCTGATTGCACTCGGCGGATTTTATGTTCTCGTTGCCGTTGTTTACGCCATCTTTGAGGTCGTTGTTATCAACTACAGACCCGTCATTCTCGATTCGGGGCTTGAAGCGTCGTTTCCGTCCTCTCACACGGTTCTGACCGTCTGCATCATGGCGACTGCCGCCATGCAGTTAAAGCGCAGAATAGCCGACAAAAAAGCCGTCGGAATTGCTCAGTGGGTCTGCATCGGGATTGCGGCAGTTACCGTTATCGGCAGGCTTCTCTCGGGCGTTCATTGGTTCACTGACATTCTCGGCGGTCTGCTCATCAGCGCTGCTCTCGTCATGCTTTATTACGCCGTGCTGAAATATCTCGATTTTAAGCGT
This sequence comes from Acutalibacteraceae bacterium, assembly GCA_051881555.1. Classification (GTDB taxonomy): domain Bacteria; phylum Bacillota; class Clostridia; order Oscillospirales; family Acutalibacteraceae; genus CAG-177. The sequence goes on along the minus strand of JBJEQC010000191.1, from coordinate 66 downwards.
CTCGGAAGATGAAATCTGCGTTGTAAATAGATGTGACCCAATTTGGGCAAAAAATAAAGTCAAGAT
>JBJEQC010000190.1:0-11960 GCA_051881555.1 Acutalibacteraceae bacterium | reverse complement strand
TTCATCGCATAGCTGTTCATAATAAATTGAAGAACATGGGCGGCGTTCTGCTGAAGCTCGCCGAGGGTGATGCCGTCGGGCTTGCCGAGAGTTTTAAGCAGAGTTCCGTCGGGCTTTCTTCTGCCCGTTCTTTCGCCGCCCGGCATCAGCACATTGACTCCCGACCTGACTCTGTAGGCCTGGTCTTTGAGGTTCGGGAATTCGGGCGACTTTGACGAACGCATCCACCAATCGGTCATTATGCTGCCCTCAAAGCCCCATTCGCCCCTGAGAATGCGAACGCAAAGCTCATAGTTATAGTGACCCCAGACGCCGTTAATCTTATTGTAAGAGGTCATTATGTTCCAAGGCTTAGCCGTTTTAACGCAAATCTCAAAGCCTTTGAGATAGATTTCACGAAGCGCTCTTTCGGACAGCCTTGAATCGTTATGGGTTCGGTTTGTCTCCTGATTGTTGCATGCAAAATGCTTCGGGCAGGCGGAAACGCCCGTTTTCTGAACGCCCTTGACGATTGCGGCGGCTATTCTGCCCGTAAGGAGCGGATCCTCGGAGAAATATTCAAAATTCCTGCCGCAAAGCGGGTTTCTGTGGATATTCATTCCCGGAGCAAGCAGGACATCGGAGCCGACCTTTTTCATCTCCTCGCCGACTTTTTCATAGAGTTCTTCGGCAAGGGCACAGTTCCATGTGCAGGCTAACGCCGTTCCGATTGGCAGGAGCGACGCTCCCTCGTTGATTCGGATACCCGACGGGCCGTCGGTTGTGGTTGCGGCGGGAACGCCCTTTTCTCTCAGCGATTCAAGCACTCCGCCGAAGGTTCCCGCATTGCCCGGTGCGCCGAGGGGGCTGTTCATTATATAGTCTCCCCTGCTTATCGCTTCAAGCTCGGTGTTGCTGAGCTGAGCAACAAATTCCTGCATGGAAGCCTTGCCGTCTCTGACATCGGAGAGCTTTATGCCCTTATCGCCCGTCTGAGGAATCCCCTCGGGCAGATTATTAAGTATTATTTCTTTTAGGTCATATTTCGCAACGGGAACGGGAGCTTTGACAACCTTTCCGTCAATAAACTTTATTCGCTCAAAAGCGTTCTCCGCCTTGGGTGCGGAAACCTGAGAAAGTCTCTTTATTATCTCGCTCTTTTCCTGCTCATATTCGCCGCAGAGCGAAGCCGAACGGACATCAGAGCCGAGATAGAATTTATAAATTCCTTTTTCGAGAATATATGAATATTCGATTTCGTCATCATAAGAAGCCATATCGGAAATTGCGAAGCCGAGAGTGATTTTTTCGCCTTCGCCCGGTGCAAGCTCCTTTGTTTTTGCAAAATCCGCAAGAACTCTTGACGGCTTGCCGAGCCTGCCGCACGGCGCTTCGAAATAAGCCTGCAAGACCTCCTTGCCCCTGAAAACGCCCGTATTTCTGACATCGGCGGTCAGGGTCACTTTTCCGTTTTTAACCGAACACTCGGCGTTTTCAACCGCAAATTCGGTGTAGCTGAGTCCGAAGCCGAACGGATAAAGAACCTTTTCTTTTGCAAAGGTTTCAAAGCCACGGTAGCCGACATAGATATCCTCGGTGTAGCAGTTAAATTCTTTTGCGCCGAAATCGGAGCTTCCGGGATAATCGCTGTAATCTGAAGCGATGGTGTCGGTCAGCTTGCCGCTCGGCGAAGCATCTCCGCAGAGAACATCGGCAACGGCGTTGCCGCTCTCCATTCCGCCCTGCCAGACATAAAGAATCGAAGAAATTTTATCGCCGTATTCGGCAATTTCAAACATATCAATTATACTGCCGCAGTTGAGGAGCAAAACGACCTTATCAAAAGCGGAGGTTACGGAATCAAGAAGCTGTTTTTCGGTGTCGGTGAGATAATAGCTGCCTTTTTCAAGCTTATTCTCTCTGTCCTCGCCCGCAGCCCTGCCCAAAACGACAATTGCCGTATCGGATGAAGAAGCGGCGGTTTTTGCCATTGAAAAATCAACGGGCATTTCATCGTAGCTCATCGGCCAATGACCCCAGAAGCCGTCATCAACGGGATTCTGCTCGCCCCATTTCTCATAGGTTCTTGCAAGCAGCTCGTTAATCTCAATCTTGCCGCAGTTTCTCAGACCCTGCATTAAGCTGACCTTATAAGTTGCTTTGACATCGCCGCCTGAGCCGTAGCCGACATAAAAATAATCATTCTGAACTCTGCCGAAAACCGAAACGGTTCTGTCGGGAGTAATCGGCAAAACCGAATCCTTGTTTTTGAGCATAACAATACTCTCTGCGGCTGCTTTGCGGCAGAGTGCCGACATTTCCGCAGAGGAAGTGAATGTTCCGATATTTCCCTGCGAAGTACCCTGAGAGGTTACGGTTGTAACCTTATTGACGATCTTGCCGACAAATTTTTTCGCTGTCTTTTTGATCATCACATACCACCATCCTTAAATCTGAATATGAGCTGTTATTTTTTCATTTTGCGCTGTGCTCTTTTTCTTTCAATGTCAAGCCTGCGTTCTTCTGAAAGGCGCTTGAACTCCGCCTTCTCCTCTTCTCGCTTCATTTCAATGCTTTGCTTTTCTTCGTCATAGTCTGAAACTATTTCGTCAAGGTTTTCATATCATTCGGCAAGCTGAATTGTTCTCATAGCCGAAAGATACGGCATTGCAACCTTGGCATAGATATTCTGCTCTTTGTTTGCTTTTTTCATTGCCTTGCGGCGTACTTTCTGCTGATCCTTTGTTTCATCGGGAAGATTATACGCATCTTCAACAACCTGAGGGTCAAAGCTGACTCTGCCATCGGGATAATACTTATAAGCAAGCCTTGCGCTCTTTTTGAGGGCGTTTGCGTTGCGGATTTCCTGCCTGCGCCAGGTTTTTTCCTCCTTGACATTTGAATGAGGGAGCTCGTATGCAAGCTTTACCGCCTGTTCATAAACATCATAGAAGCGTTCTTCCCCTGCCTGAGTAACAAGCTTTGCAAGCTCAAGCTGTTTCTTGCCGAATTCGGTTGAAAATCTTCTGATCTCGAACATAACGAATTTTGCAATTTCAATTTCTTCATTATGGTTTTCCGCATCATTCAGGCGCTTTTTAAGCTCCTTTATTTTTGCGCTTCTTTCCTGTTTCTCCTCGGGAGTATTCTTCGGGAGATGGCGTGCCTGCCTTATTTCGTCTTTTGAAACAACGGCTTTTTCGGCATTTTCAAATTCACGGGCCTTAAATACCGCTTCACAGCCTTCAATATAGTTTTCTTTCTCTCCCTTGCCCGTATGATAATCCTCAATCAGGGTTCTAAGGCGGATAACCCTGAGCATCGACTTCTGACCCGTTTCGCTGACATCATAGAAGAACCACGGAATAACATCGACCGCCGCTCCGAAAACAGAAATCGCAATGAGCACATCGAGCATACTGTAAAGCACGCAGTTCGGATTCTTCTGCTGCTGTGAGAGAGGCAAATCGGGGTTATAATCAATATAAACATCGAGAACGGAATAATCGTTTCCGTCAAATCCGCATTTTTTATAAACCCACGGGAGGAAAAGGCTTGTTGCCATGCCGACAAGGCCGTTTGCATATGTTGAAACAAGCCCGAACGAGCCGTCGATTCTCTCGCCGACAAGGTACTGCTGAGTGTCACGCATATCAGATTCAATCGCCTTGTCAATAACCTCTCCGCAGTCAAGAAATCGGTTAATATAGTTTATAATGAACAAGAATACAATCGCATATTTTGATTTGTATGTAAGCCCGATTCCCGCAATAAGGAATATCTGAGCAATATTCTTGAAAACTTTAATGTTCTTTTTGCCGAATTTTTTAATGAACCACGGAGAGAACATCATCGCCCAAAGCTGTGAATTGTGGCAAAGAGTATTCAGGAAGCCGTAGGTTGTACTTTTGGTTATATGAGCACGGTAAACAAGCATATCCCAGACATCGCCCTTTGCTCCCTCAAGGAAGTTGTTCCATGCGTCAAAGCACTTTATCCAGAAAATCCTGTTGCCCGCAACGCTGCGGATTGAATTGCCGAAGCTCATTCTCGTTATTCTGCTCTTGGGGAGAACAAGCCTTTCCTTTGTGCCGAAGAATGCCAGCAGTGCAAGAGGAGCAAACAGTGCAAGCGGAGTGTATGTTCCACGGTAATATGTCATGGTGAACTTGTTGGCATTAATGGGCAGTATATCGACCATCAGGGGAAGATAAAGATTCATAACCGTCGGAGCAATGCTGTAAATAATGCCTGTTACGGACATGATTTTTGACCTCTCCTGAGAGTTCGGCGTTATGACATAAACCATGTTTGTCAAGCCTGTCTGAAACCAGCCCTGAATGTAGCCCTGACATTGACCCATAACAAAAAGCACCGCTATCATCAGATATCTTGACACTCCGTCACGCATTTGCTCATACGGGAGCCAAAGGCTGATGAGCGTCAGAATCATCGAGGGAACCGCAAGCTGAATATAAACACGGTACTTTCCGTTTTTGCTTCTGAGGTTATCAACAAGCCAGGAGTTAATCGGAGCAAGAATATAGCCGATAATCTGGCAGACATAGCCCATAACAAGAAGCTCGTTGTTGTTCATTCCGAGAGTTGCGCCGGTAAAAGCATTGCCGACGCCGAAACCGATTGTGAACTGAACGGCAAAATACATTGCGAACCAGCCGATGCTCAGCATTGCAACCTCTTTGTAGGGAACATATTCTCCCGGACGGGGCTGATTCCAATAGAGAGTTATTTCTTCAATGAAAAACTGCACTTTTTCATTGAGGCGTTTCTTTTCTTTCATTAAAAACGTCCCTTCTGAATTGTTATATGGGGAAATGCGTCTCTATTTGTTTATATAACATATTTTTTGGCTTATGTCAATTAAAAAACTATGCAAAATGAATAAATTGTATTATATTTCAAACTGTTTTCTGTCCGCAGTTATAATTCCGTCTTTAACATTCATCCGGCAGATTCGGGCGTTGCGTCTGTCGCCGCTCAGACCGTCCGCCTCTTTGTTTCGGGCATGATATACGGCGTACCATTCGCCGCCGTGCTTTATCATGGAATGGTGACCAGTTCCCTCCTCCCACTCATTGCTTCGCATGACGGGAGAATAGGTATCATCATCGGGATATTTTTCAAATTTTATCTTTGTTAAATCGGTTTCATCGGTTTTCGCCCTTGCGTAGCCGATAAAATAATTCTCATTTTCATAGCAGGAGCCGCTATACATCAGATAATGCCAATCGCCCTCTCTGAAATAGAACGCCCCCTCAATTGTATGCCAATGAACGCCTTTTTTATATCTGTCACGCCTGAAAATTTCTTCGTCAAGCGTTGGCACGACAAGGGTTACGGGCTTGCCCTCGGCGGTCTCGGGGTCAAGAAGTCTGTCAACGGCTATATATGTGCCGGGTCGGTCGGAGTCAAAGCGGTTGGTTGAATAGAAAATGAAGAGTCCGCTTTCGTTCTTCACAACATGGGAATCAATTGAAAACGGGTGCAAAAGCTGTTTTGCGTTTTCAAACGGACCGAGAGGATTTTTGCTCGAAGAAACAAACATGGTCTGCTTGTGACCGCCCTCGTCGGGAGTATCGCCCTCAAACTCAAAAGAGCAATACATATAATATGTTCCGTCAATTTCAATGACCGACGGCGCCCAAAAATCATAGACATCGGGATATGTAAATACCCTGCCCTCAAAGCGCCAGTCGCTGAGCAGTTCATCGGAGGAATAGGCATAGACTCCGTCGGAACCCGTGGTGTAGATATAAAATCTGCCGTTTGTTTCGAGAATAAACGGGTCAGCCTGACCGATATAATTATCTTTGTTGATTTCAAGAAGCTGCATGTTTATTCTCCTATCTCATAATCGACCGCAACGCTGGATTCTCTTACCGAATGCATGTGCTTTTTGACAACCGAGCAATGATAAGGGTCGTTCTGATAGCTTTCAAGAGCCGCCGCATCGTCAAGCAGGACCTCAAGAATCAAATCATATGAACGCTCGGAGTGAAGAAAATCAATTCCGACGGTTATACCGCGAAGCTCGGGAACCTTTTCCTGCATTGAAAGCAAAACTTCCTTTGCCTTTTCGCATTCCTCGGGGCTGTTATTTTTGAGCTTGAAGCATACAATGTGTTTTATCATGTTTTTTCCTCCGTGAAAATAATTATTATATTGCTATTCTATCACCAAACCGCTCCGGTATCAAGAGAAAACGCAGAATACGGCATTGGCTCTCATTAGCTTCTCACTTCAAAGAAGCTTTGTATTCCTCTCCCCAATTGCTCATCGCATCAAGAATCGGTTTCAGGCTATACCCTAACTCGGTCAGAGAATATTCCACCCTCGGCGGTACCTCGGCATAAACCTTTCGATTTACAAGCCCGTTTTCTTCCATATCACGAAGCTGAGCCGTCAGCACCTTCTGAGATACGCTACCGATAGACTTCTTTAATTCGCCGAATCGCTTTGTGCCTGCTGTCAAATCTCTCAGAATCAGAACTTTCCACTTATCACCAATCAAAGATAATGTTGTCTCAACGGGGCAAGCGGGCAGTTCTCTTGTTGTTTTCTGTTCTCTCATTGTCATATTCCTCCCGATAGAATCTAACATGTTTATTATACCATATATCCGTATTTGAAATCAACATTTTGAGCTGATAATCGGCAAAATTCAAAAAATTTTTTGCTGATAATGCTTGATAATACGCAATTGTTTCTTTTCGGTAACTACAGCACAAAAAAGTGCTTACTTTACATTGGAAACTTACTTAGGTATAATTCAGACAAGAGCTGAGGAGACGGCCGCTCCGAAGCAAAACAAACTTATAATAATTCGGAGGATTAAAGCCATGAACAAGAACAATTTTGAAACCGTTAAACTCAATAAAGGTGAAGTCAGCATTTATGACTTCGGAGAAATCCGCCTTCACGCATATAAAACAAACGATTTTATTGACGATGAAGTTTTTATTATTGAAAAAAACGGTAAAGCGGTCATAATTGAGTCTCCGTGTTTCTTTGATAACAACACAGAGCTTGAAGATTATCTGAAAGATATTGAAGTTGAGGGAATACTGGTTGCCTATCACGGAGCAGGCGGAACATTTCTCGGCGAAGTTCCGAAATATGCTACTCAGAACGCCGTGGATTATTCCTTAAACGGCGGCGGAAAAGCTTTGATTGATAAATTTGCGGGAGCTTTCGGAGAAATATTTGATAAATCAGTTCACAAGATCACCGATATTCTCGGCGAGGGAAAAGTTGCAATCGGCGGAACAGATTTTATTATCAAGCAAACCGCGGAAGCTTTTGACATTGAAATTCCTGAGATTAATGCCGTTTATACTCATATGCTCGGTCACGACTGCCATTCAATCGTTGCGGGTGCAGGTCACGCCGACGCAATTATCGCTCAGTTAAAAGAATACATTCAAAAAGGATACACCCTTATTCTGACCTCGCACTACACTCCTGAAGATTTGAAAGATGCAGAAACAAAGATTGAGTATCTGGAAAATCTGAAAAAGATTGCGGCAGGCTGTAAAAATTCAGCGGAATTCAAAACCGAAGTAAAAAAACAGTATCCATCTTACAGCGGAGAAAACTATCTGGATATGACGGCAGGATTCTTTTTTGCATGATATAATGCAGGGCTGTCGGAATGATAAGCACCCCAAAAGTCAGACACTTTTGAGGTGCTTATACTTATCTTTTCACTCTATTATTAGCTTAAACATCAAGCTCGGAAACCGTTTTGGGATATTCACGAAGCTCGTCGGGCTCATGGAGCGGATTCCAGACCTGGGCAAAGAACGGGTCGACCTTTGCTCTGTTGCCGTAGTTCCAGCTCTTTCTCTCGCACTCGTCGCACCAATGGCCACCCTCGAGAACAAGCCTCGGGCTTGCCTTAAAGGTGTGGCCGAAAGCGCACTTAAATTCAAGCGGAGTTGACCAATCGCCCTTTGTCATTTCTGCTGAAATACATTCTCCGCCTCTGAACCCGGCGGCTTTTTTCATATCTTCAAGGCAAAGCTCCGACTCGGGCTTTGATTCGTCATAACCGTGGTCAAGCAGAACAACCTTGTCCCAATCGGTAAAATGCCTGAAATCGTTGTAGTTATCGGGCAGGCTCTCCCATGCTTTACGGCTTCCCCAATAAGCGTCAATATGATCCTCAACATTGTCCTTGATGAAATGAGCCGTTCCGTGCTCGCTGTCGGCAAGCTTATTGAACATCATTCCCATTATGCCGCCCATGAGTTTCTGACCGCCGGGGAGCTTACAGATAACCTTTGCCATTCCTGCGGTTGCGCCCAAACCTTTAAGATAGGCTTCATAATAATATTCCATTGAATCATGTTGAAATTCAAGATATTTTTCAATCTTATCGGAATCCAGATAATAATGACCGTGAAAATTCCTTGTTGCCTGCATTTTCGGTTTGAGAACATAGGAAAGATTTTTGATTCCGATATCACCGTAAAGTCGCTTGAACATTTCGCCCGTTGAAACACGGCACTTCTCTCCGCCGCCGATGTTATAGATATGACCCCAGAAGCCGTCCGCCATTGTATTGCTTGCGTCCTTGTAGGAAAGATTTCTGAGCAATATTCCCGAATCTCTGTCTGAAACATATTCAAGAACATTGTCATAGCAATTGTGGAACATAATTGCGTCACGGATTGCGCTCATTGCGTCGCCGATAATTCCCGTCTGCCTGAGCGAAACCCAATATTTCAGCCCCGACTCGATAACAAGCCTTTCGGCGGCAACCTTTGAAACGGCGTAATAATCAAACATTGACGGCTTTATCGGGTCGCCGACTCTGCCCCAATGGATAGGCGGCATTCTGTCGCCCGTTTCGGCAACCGTTCCGATATAAACAAACTTGACCTCGTCCGCTCTGCCCTGCTCCTTGATTGCCGTAATCAGATTCTTTGTTGAGCCGTAGTTAACCTTCATCGCCTTTTCGGGGTAATAATCTGCGGCGGGAGAAACAAAGGCGGCAACATGGAGAATCAAATCGGATTTTTCAACGCACTTGTAAACAATATCGTAATCGTTGAGGTCGCCCCAAACGATTTCAAGATTTTTATATTCGGAATAGTCTTTGAGAATTTTTCTGTTTTTTTCGCTGTCACGGACAAGAATCAGCGTGTTATAGGCGTCATCCTTTACCATTCGCATAAGGCCCTGAATGCCCATTCCGCCACATGCGCCCGTTAAAAATACCGTTTTCTTTTTCATATTCAATCACTCTTTAATATTTAATTGTAAAGTTTTCTTCAACGGCAAGCGCAAATTTTGCGTTCATGTTGCCGAAAGCAACCTTAACGGCAAGGTCAAGAACATCGGTGTTTCTGAAAGTGATGTCGGTCACTCTGCCCGTTGACTTGTCGATTGAGCAAACGATTGAACCGTTGATTCCGTTGACCTTAACGGAAGTAAAGGTTACGGCGGGAATGTTGATATCCTCAAAGGTTGAAGCGGTGACGGTGTTGAATACGCCCGCATAGCCCTTGCCCTTTGCGGGGCTTGTGATTTTATCGTCATAAAGCTGAATGACAACTTTATAATATGTTCCCTTGTCGGCAACAGCCGCTTTTTTGACCATATCGGGGGTCAGGCGAGATGAATAATCCGTGCCGCCGACGGGGAATACGGCGTTGATGTCTTCCTTGCTTGTCCATGTTTCGGGCTCGTCTGTTCCCTTGACAAACTGCTCCATTGCCGCTCTGCCGATTGACTCAATGGCTGAGGGCAGCTCAAGATATTCATCAACACTGCTGAGCTTTTTGTAGTTCCTTGTTACCGATTTTGCTTCTTTTTTAACTCTGTTAACCGAATCGTTATAGAGCTTTACGATTTCTTCAGTCGTCATTTCACCGAGATTTGAAACGGCGGCAACGGTTGTTGACTGAGCGTCGGTTACTGTTTCGCCGGGAACGACTGACTGAGGCTCGGTTGACTGCACACTCTGAGTTTCCGGCGCTTCCGTTTCGGAATATTCTGCCTGAGTTTCAGCCGTTGCAGGCTCGGTTGTGGTTGTAACCTCCGACTGCTCCGAACCCGAGCATGAAGCAAAAAGGATAGCGACGGTTAATAATGATAAAATAATTGCCGTTATTTTTCTTAACATGAAAATACCTCCGTTATTTTATAAAGTCGCCGTGCCGGCGCAGACATTTTTAACGGTTCCGTCCGGCAGACGGATTTCAGCCGTGCAGTTTGACGGAACGGTTACGGTGAAAACGGTTTTTCCGTCTTGCTTTTCCCAACCGCTCGTTACTGTTCCGAAAGCGCTGCGGTATTCCGCTTTTGCAAATGTGAAGCTTCCGCCGGGCTTCGGCGAAATAACAAAATGATTTTCTCCGTCAACATTGATTCCGCACATCGTATCAAACAGCCATTCGCAGACTGCACCCTTTGAATAATGATTGAGCGAGGCGATGCCGCCCTGAGCCTTTGTGCCCTCCCATGATTCCCAGACGGTCGTTGCACCATTCTTGGGCATAAAGAGCCAACCGGGCATTTCTTCATTTTCAAGAAGCCTGTAAGCGGCGTCGATATCTATTTTCGCAAGCACGCCGAGTATCAGCGGAGTTGAAAGGAAGCCCGTTCCGAGCCGCCAGCCGTAGTTATCGAGAGCCTTAACTAATCTCTTTTCGGCAAATTCCTTTTGTTTTTCGTTAAGCAACCCGAACGCAAGCGGTCGGACAAGGCACGCCTGCCTGTCGGTATCGAGCGAATTATCCTCGGTTTCAACAAGTGCCTGATATGCCTTTTTGCATTTTTCGCTTATCTCGCCGAAACGCTTTGCATCGTCCTTTTTACCGAGCTCATCGGAAATTTCACTCATTAAGCCGAGAACATGGCTCGTATAAGCCGTTGAAACTTCGGTATGCGGCAAAACGGTATTAGTCCACACATTCGGGAAAACATCGGCAGGCTCTGCCCATTCGCCGTAGCTCTGACCGCTGTTGACAACATACTTTTTGTTTTTGCCTTTGACCTTGTGGCGTTTTGAAAGCACAGCATTCTTGCCGACGCGGCTAATCATAAATTCGGCATATTTTTTCATGCGGTCATAGTATTCTTCAAGAATATCTCTGTCGCCATACTTTTTCCAAAAATAATAAGGAATGATTATGCCTGCGTCCGACCAGCCCACGCTTCCGTTCATGAATTCCATGAAAAAATCGATCCCTCCCGGAGGAGCAATCTGCGGAAGCTTTCCGTTCTTCTTCTGCCAATCGTACATATCGTTAAGATATTTCTTTGAAAATGAAGCATAATCAAAGAGATATGATGCGCTCGGGAAAAATATCTGAGCGTCGCCCGTCCAGCCGTGGCGTTCACGGGTCGGGCAATCGGTCGGCAAATCTGCGCTGTTGCCCTTGGTTGACCAGACTGTCGCTTGAACGAATTTATTCAGCAATTCATTTGAGCTTTCAAAAAATCCGGTCTGTTCCATATCGGAATAAACCGCTATGCCCGTAAAATCATCAGCGGTAAACGGCACATCGGTTTCAACAAGAACATACTGAAAGCCGAAAATCGCAAACTTCGTTTTGTAGCTGTTTTCGCCCTCCTTGCAGATATAATCAATCTGCTGAAGCGGAGTTGTGATGTGCTTGTTACTGCATTGAATGTTCTTTTGAGTAAATTCACCGTTTTCGTCAAGAAGCTCGCCGAAACGCAGGAAAATTCTTTGATTCTGTTTTGCGTTAAGCCGGAATTCAATATAACCTGCTATATTCTGCTTGAAATCAAGCACGGTTTTTCCGCTCGGAGTTTTGATTATTTCAGGCTTGAAGCGTTCCTTTTCTTTGATATAAACATTGTTTGAAGCACTCGGAACAACATTGCATGAGCTGAGCTTGGCAAAGCCGCCATAAGTCGGAATTCTGTTTGTGTCAACGGTTTCGCCGTCCTTGTTATCGGCAAAACGGATTGCGCCGTCATTGCTC
>JBJEQC010000189.1:0-12193 GCA_051881555.1 Acutalibacteraceae bacterium | reverse complement strand
AAAGTATCTGATTGCTCTTGACTACGATACGGGTCTTGTTTTTGACAGCGCAAGAGAGCTTGTCTCAATTGCGGAGCATCCGCTGAATACGCCCGTAATCAAAAACGGCAGAGTTGTTAAGGGCTACGGAATTCTTGCTCCGAAAACGGAAAACAGAATTGATGACAGCTCCGGGCTTTTTTCGTCGGTTTTGGCAGGAGATCGGGGTATTACCGCCTATGATTCCCTTTCGGGCGAGAGATATCAGGACTTATTCGGAGAGGGAATATTCAGCGGCAAGGGTCTGATAAATGTTGACGCTTATTATGAACTGCTTGACAGCGGTTTACCGAAAGAAACCATACTCAGCCATGACATCATTGAGAGCGGTTATTTAAGAACGGGATTTGTGCCCGATGTTCAGATTACAGACGCATTTCCGCAGAGCGTCGGCTCTTATTTCGGCAGGCTTCACCGCTGGGTCAGAGGAGATTGGCAGAATATCAGATTCATTTTCGGAAAAAATCCGCTCAATTTTGTTTCGAGATATAAACTGTTTGATAATCTCCGACGGAGCTTAACGCCTGCTTTTTGCCTTGCGGCAATAGCGGGTTCAATGGTGATTCAGGGATATGCGGGCATTGCCGAGGCAATTGTTGCTTTTGTCGCACTCGGAGCGAGAAACCTGTTTTCGGCCTTTGACTCGCTGATTAACGGAGGATTTTCGGCTTTATCAAGGCTTTATTATTCAAAAACCCTGCCCGTTGCGCTCCGCTCATTTGCGGGAGCATATTTTTCGGTTGCATTTTCAGCAAGAGAAAGCCATATTTGCTTAAACGCCGCTTTCAAAGCGCTCTGGCGCCTGTTTGTCAGCAAAAGGAATCTTCTTGAATGGAGCACGGCGGCTCAGAGCGAACAGGATAAAAGTCTGCGGAGTCTGCTTGTCTCCTGCCTGCCGTCGGTGATTGTTTCTTCGGTGATTATGCTGTTCGGAATGCCTGTTCACAGGCTGATTGGTCTGATTATTCTGACCGATATTCCGATAACACTTTTCAGCTCGGTCAAGCGCAGAAAAAAGACGAATGGAATCAGCGGGAAAAACAGAGAAACGGTTGTTTCATACGCTTCGGCGATATGGGGATTCTTTGATGAACGGTGCGGAAAAGAGAATAACTTCTTGCCGCCGGATAATATTCAGCTTTCGCCCGTCAGAGCGGCGGCACGCAGAACCTCTCCGACAAATATCGGCTTAATGCTTGTTTCGTTCCTTGCGGCGAGGGATTTCGGATTTATAACGACGGCGGAGCTGTATATGAGGCTGAATCTAAGCCTCGGGAGCGTTGAAAAGCTTGAAAAATACAAAGGAAATCTTTTGAATTGGTACAGCACCGAAACGCTTGAACCGCTGAAACCCCGCTTTGTTTCAACCGTTGACAGCGGTAATTTTCTGTGCTGTCTGACGGCTTTGAAAGAGGGGCTGAGGGAATATGTTCACGAATGTGAAGCGCTTGAAACAATAATTGAGAGAACGAAAAAAATAATCAATGAAACCGATTTATCCGTGCTTTATAATGAGCGGCGCAGGCTGTTCCATATCGGAGTTTACCCTGACAGCGGTGAAAAAAGCGGCAGTTTTTATGACCTGTTTATGAGCGAAGCGAGAATGACGGCGTATTTTGCCGTTGCAAAGCGGCTTGTTCCGAAAAATCATTGGGGAGCAATGGGGAGAATCCTTGTCGGAAGCGGAAGATACACGGGCCTTGCTTCGTGGACGGGCACGATGTTTGAATATTTCATGCCGTCTCTCTTTTTGCCGTCGCCTCCCGGCAGTCTTATAAACGAATCGCTTTATTTCTGCCTGAACTGCCAGCGAAAAAGGGCGGGGAAAAGACCGTTCGGAATCTCAGAGAGCGGATTTTATGCTTTTGACGGGAATCTGAATTATCAATACAAGGCTCACGGCGTTCAGAAGCTCGGGCTCAGGCGGAATCTTGACGCCGATTTTGTCATTTCGCCTTATTCCTCGTTTTTGACTTTGAGTTTAGCTCCCGAGATATCGATAAGAAATTTGCAAAAGCTTGAAAAAAAGGGCATGACGGGCAGATACGGCTTTTATGAAGCCGCAGATTATACAAGAGGCAGGGGAAACGGAGATTTTTCAATTGTCCGATCATATATGGCACATCATGTCGGAATGAGCCTTGTTGCCGCCGATAATCTTATTTTCGGTCAGCGCATGCAAAAACGCTTTATGCGTGACGGCTCAATGCTCGGCGCAGAGAGCTTGCTTGAGGAGAAGATTCCGACGGGCTCAACCGTTTTTAAAGATATAAAAATAAATGAACCGCCGCATTTAAGAGAAAGAGTTACGGGGAGAAATCTCGTTTCGGAAACTCCGTCGCCGTTTTATCCGAAGTCCGCTGTTTTCACAAACGGCAGAATGACGACCTGTATCACCGATTCGGGAACGGGCGTTACCCTGTTTGACGGAGTTGATGTTACGGTTAACAGCATGGACGCAGTCAGCAGACCTCAGGGTATTTTTGCGGTTTTTGCAGGCGAAAAATCGGTGATTCCGTTCACTTGCGCCATCAAAAAAGGCGCGGGAATAAAATACAGAGCGGAATTTCGTAAAAACAAGGCGGAACACATTGCGGAATGCGGCAATGTGATTCTGAAAATGACAACAACTGTTCTGAAAAAAAGCAACTGCGAGCTGAGGCGGCTGACCGTTGAAAATTCGGGGCATAAAAAAATAATCAAGGGGAAGTTAGTGGTATATTTTGACCCGTGCCTTGAAAAAAGAGAGATTTATTCTTCACATCCTGCATTTTCAAAGCTGTTTTTGACTGATGATTGGGATGAAAAGAACAAGTGTTATTTGTTTTCACGCAGGGGGAGATCGGGAGATTCCGTTTGCTCTGCGGCAGGATTCATTGAAAATGTTGCTGTTTCCCACGAAGCGAACCGTGAAAAAGTCCTGACAACTCCCGAAGGAGTATTTTCCGTTGGAAAAAAGACGGATTTCAAGGGCAGAAGAGGTAATCCGGACTGTTGCTGTGCATTTTCAATTGATATTGAGCTAAAACCAAGGGAGAGCGTGTCATATACTTTTGCCCTGACGGCAGAGGAGACAAGAGAACAGGCACTTGAAACGCTTCAGACCGTAAGAGCGGAAAAGAAGGAGCGGAAGCTCGGCATCAACCCTCTTTATTCGGATTCTTTTGATAATATTGTCGGCAGCGAAATGCTGACGGGAGCGCTGTATCCGAAGCAAAGCATGAAAAGAAATCAAATCGGGGCAAAATGCAATTTTTCAAAGCATGATTTGTGGAGCTTTGGGCTGTCGGGAGATCTTCCCGTTTTTCTGATAAAAATAAAAAGCGAAAGTGACTCAGAGCTTGCGGCCCGTTTTATCCGAACGGGAAAGATTCTGAGAAGCTGCGGTGTCTCTGCCGATACGGTCTTTGCATACCGCAATGACGATGCCTACGCTTCACCGATTGAGCAGGCAATAAAAAAGGAGCTTTTAAAAGAGGAATGTTTGCCTATGCTCGGCATAAAAGGCGGAGTTCATCTTGCGGATTTGTCGCTTCACAGCTATCCGGAAGTCTGCGCCCTTGAAAGCCTTGCGTCTTATTCGGCGTCTGCGGAATCAATGCCGGAAAAATTGCAGGAAAAGCGCTTTGAAAACGCTGAAATAACCGTTTCATCAGCCGAGAAAAAAGATAAAGCAGAGAGCAATTATGTAAAGAAATATACCTTTACAGATAGTAAAATCACTATTGAAAAAAGCAACACAACCGTTGATATACCTTGGTGTATGGTCTATGCAAATCAATCGTTCGGCACTATGGTATCTGACAAGTCATTAGGCTTTACATGGGCAATTAACTCAAGGGAGAACAAACTGACTCCATGGTTTAACGATACCATGAGCGATAACCGTGGTGAAATGCTTTTATTGAAATATAAAGGCCGTTTTTATGACATTGCCTGCATCGGAAGAGCTGAATTTACACCATACCGTGCATCATGGTCTGCTGAGATTGACGGGATTTTTGTTTCTGCTGAAATCGGGATTCCCAAAAGGGGATTAGTCAAAAAATGTCGGGTGAAGCTTAAAAATAAAAGTGAAAAAGAGATAGAATTTGAAATATTTTACTATATCCTTCCCGTTCTCGGCGTAAGCCGTGACGCCTGCGGCTCGTTTTTTGCAAAAGCAAATGAAAAAGGCGCGTTGATAGAAAATTCATGCTCCGAAATGAGCGGATTTTTGTCTTTGACCTGTGATTCGGGAGCCGATTTTGTTTGCTTTGACCGTCAGGCTTTTCTCAGCGGCAATTATGATAATAACGGTTATCTGCCGAGCGGAGACTGCATTGCGGCGGTTGGCAGAGACGTTTGTCTTGCCTCGGGAGAACAAAATGAGATAAGTTTCAGCCTTGCATGGGGAGCAAGCGAGAACGCCGCTTTGAAAATGTCGGAAGTGTCGGATTATTCAAAGATGCTTTTGAATCCGATAAAAATTGAATCGGGAATAAATAATATTGATTTGTTTTTCAATTCATTTCTTTATTCTCAGATAAAGCAGAGCAGATTTTACGGCAAAACGGGCTTTTATCAATGCTCGGGCGCATACGGTTTCAGAGACCAGCTTCAGGATTGTCTTGCCTTCATTGATTATGAGCCTGAAATAACGCTTGCCCATATTTACAGATGCGCCGCAGTTCAATTCACGGAAGGCGATGTTCTCCATTGGTGGCATGTGACCGTCAACAAATCGCAGATAATACGAGGCGTCAGGACAAGGTGCAGTGATGACATGCTTTGGTTGCCGTATGCCTGCGCCGTATTTCGCCGAAAGACGGGCAAAAGCGATTTCCTGAAAACCGAAATTCCGTATATCATCGGCGATAAGCTTGCTGATAATGAAAAAGAAAGGTATTTTTCGCCGTCGAGAACAAGTTTTCGAGAAAGTCTTCTGAAGCATTGCATACGGGCGGTTGATTATTCTATGAAGTTCGGCAAAAACGGTTTGCCGCTTATCGGCTCAGGCGATTGGAATGACGGATTCGGCAATATCGGAACAATTGACGGCGGTGAAAGCGTCTGGCTCGGAATGTTTATGATAAAAGTTCTTGAAATGACTGCAGAAATCTGTGAAGAATTCGGCATGCAGGACAAGGCTGAAGAATATAATATGGTAGCTTGTTCGCTGAAAGAGACCGTTGCCGAAAAAGCATGGAACAAAGACAGATTTGAGAGGGCAATAACATCTGAGGGAGAGTTTCTGTCACACGGAAAGGACTATATTGACCTTCTGCCTCAGGCATTTTCCGCATTTGCAGGCGTCGGAACAAAAGAACAGATTGATACAGCGTTATCAACGGCATTAAAGTATCTTTTTGATGAAAAAAGCGGAGTTATTCGTTTGCTTTCACCGCCTTTTGAACAGGAAGAAAGGGAAAAAGTAGGATATATTGCCTCGTATCCGCCCGGAATAAGAGAAAACTCGGGTCAGTATACTCATGCGGCGGTCTGGCTTGCATATGCGCTGATTCGACAAGGAAGAAACGATGAAGCTTTGCGGTTACTTTCGGCAATAAGTCCGCTATCTTTCACGGATGAAAAGCGTGCGGCTGTGTATAGGGCAGAGCCTTATGTGATGGCAGGTGATATTTATTTCGGGGAAGGGATTACCGGAAGAGCAGGGTGGTCACATTTTACAGGCTCTGCAGCTTGGTATTTCAGAGTAATATCAGAAAATCCGACGCTTTTTCCAAAGATTGAAAAGCAAAATTCAGATAGAGAATAAACAACATTGTAATGGCATTAAGCTTTACAAGCGGCTGAAAATCCGCAAATCGAAATTAATTAAGCCGGATTCAAAGAAAAATGCTTTTTTGTCATGAAATCTGAGCAATTTCTAAGTTCCGAAAGTGTATTTTTTGAATCCGGCATCTTTTAATGATATAATATTCTTGAAAAGGTATATTACTTTACATTTTTATTCTTATTTCTATTATGCAAATATAAATTCAAATAAATATGCTATAATTACTATACCTTTTATATATAGGCTTTATCGGAAGGTTTAGGAGTCGAATACACACGGCCTTTTTGACAGCGAAATGATGCTGCTTCGTCAAGTATAATAACTTTACATAAATGTTCCGATTGAACTGTCTGAGTTTTGTTTGAAAAGCTGTGTCAGTTTCACCAAAAATATGCAATTTCAGTTGTGAATTATTAACAAAATATGAAATAAGTTTTCAAAAATGTTGACATTGCCCGCATTTTTGAGTATAGTTAATATGACCATATGGCTGTCTCTATGCCCTTTTATGAGTAAACATTATTAATTGGGCGCAGCGGCGGCTGTGGATATCTAAATTTTGTGATTCCGGACTACTCTTCAGAGCGCCGGGAATTGAAAAGTTTCCGGCAGGCAAAATCAAGAAGGAGGTTGGTTAGATTGCGTTGCTGATAAAGGTCGCTGAGGCATTGTAATACCACGCTTCGGAGGTCTTTTTTGCCACGTGTTCAAAGTTTATTTGTCCATTATTTTCAAAGTTGCAAATTTTTTTGGAGGTGTACAAATTTGAAAAAGTCAATCCGCATTCTCTCAATCCTTATGGCTTTTGCAATGCTCATCGGTTCCTTTACCGTAATGGGTAATGCATATCAGGCTTATAAGGGCTCCGCCATCAGCGGCCAGTACAATGATGTTGACTCTCCTGATTTCACTCTCGAGCAGTATGCATCAATGGGCCTTGATGAGGTTGACCGTATGCTTGCTAAAGAGAAGCTTGTACTTAATGTTTACATTGGTACACTCGATGTCAGCAGCATTAATACGGCAATTACAAGCCTTAAGTCGCTCCTTACAAGCGTCTCCACTCTTCTTCCGATGCTTGGCGACGCAGCGACTCTCCCCGATTTAATTACTCCTCTTGACGGCATTCAGAGATTTGATGATACCGATCTCGATGTTGTTTATGCACTGTTTGACACGATTGCAAATCTGTCAGGTCTTGTAGAGAAGTATGTTAACGGTTCTTTTTCTCTCGGCATTATGAACGGCTTTGTTGCTGACTATGTATATAATGTCAGAGAGCTTGCCATCGGTTTCCTCTTCAGCGAAACCAACGAAGGCAAGGCAATGGATTATGATTACTTCAGCGATGGATTCTCTAAAGTTTCTGCAAATTACAGAGATGAATCCAACGGCACTATCAACGTTCTCCAGACTCTCCTTAATGAGGCTGTTCTCGGCGAGTGGAAACTCCTCGATGAATATTTCACCGATCCTTACAGCGCTGTTAACTATAACAGCTACTCATTTAAAGCTGATTACGGCGAGACAACATATGATACCGATTCATACGATTATTATGGATGGGTTCATCGCAAAGATTGGGTAACTGTTGGTCTCGGCGGCTGCGTCAGAGTTCCTGCCGGCGAAGATGCTCCCGATCCCGACTTCAGCCTTCTTGATGTTAGAACCGATAAGATCGGTTATGATTTTGTTGAGGATCTTATGCAGAGAGCATACAATTATGTTCTTGTTCCCGTTCTCAACAGAGACACAAGACCCTGGCTCCGTAAGCTTTGCGGTGTTTACTATGACAGCACCAAGACTTCAAGAGGCATCTATAATTCGGAAACCCAGCAGTGGGAAAACAACCCCAACTATGATCCTACCTATGACGGTGAAGTTCCCGATGAGCTTACCTCATACGGCAAGCTGTTCAATGTTGACGCTTATATTCCGACTGTTACAGTTCCCGAAGGTGAAACCTTTGTTGATAATTTCAACGACATTCTCGGCGACTTTGTTGACCATGTTCTGATCACAGCCAGAGGCGTTGCCAACGAAGACGGCTACAGCTGGAATTGGACTGACGGAGACAACAGCCTTCTTATTACAAATGTTGCATCAGTTGCAAGATTTGTTGTTCAGGTATCAGGCGACCTCTTCTTCAGCGAGATCGTTGACGTTCCCACACCTGCTGAAGTTGCTGACATGACAGACCAGCAGATCATTTCCTTCATCCTCAGAGCAGTTCTCAACTCATCGGTTGATTACATCAATGTTGAGGATACATATCAGAGCATTGCAGAAGTTGCTTACAGAGCAGTTGAGCAGCTTGCATGGCAGGATATTCCTCAGATGACCTACACCATGCCTTCAAGCTCAGATTATTCAACTGACCAGGCATATTATGATGCAGTTGTTGAAAAGATGATTGATATCCTCTTTGATATTGCTGTTTATAACCTTAACCAGAACTTCGATATGGTTCCCGAAAGCGGCAATGATCCTTATAACGGCGCCGGCCTTCTTCCCTATCTCGGCGATGACGGCGATTACAGAGACAACATGATTCAGATTGTTGCTTGGGCATTCAAGAACTATGCACCGATTCTTGCACTTACTCTTTCATGCTATAATGAAACCGGCAGCGCAGACGGACTTACCGAAGATATGGTATGGAGCGATTTTGATACCATAATCAATTCTCTTATCCCCATCAAGGGCGACGGAGCTTGGATTAATGCTGAAATCGCAGGCGACGGTTCAACAATCGTTTCAAAGACATTCGTATTTGATTATCTCCTTAAACCCATCTATTATCTTAACGCAACCAACCTTGCTAAGATCTTTGAGAGAAACCCGAACGGTGCTTTCGCAACTGAGAACGGCGTAAACATTATCATGGATATCCTTGAGAATGTTGCTAACCTTCTCTTCCCCGGCGTCTTCCAGCGTCAGTCAACCGTTGACGGTCTTCTTAACAACGACCTTCTTGCTTCTATGGCTTCTGACCTTATCAAGTCACTTGGCACGAAGTCATTCACAAACTCAAAGGGTGCTACTGTTCAGGGCAGAGCTAAGGATATCGTAGTAGTAGCTCTTCCGCTCGTTTGCCAGATCCTCGGCCTCAGCGATGCTCAGGAATTTGAAGAGATGGAAATCTACATGCCCGAGAACATTTCAACTTCGGGCGATGCTCCCACGTTCGAGATTTATAACGGTTCAAGCGGTATCAACACCGGCTACACCGCAAAAGACGGCACATTCACTCAGGATGAGCTTTATACTTATGAAATCACCAGCCATACTATTAAGACCTATGATGCAAGCGGTAACGATACCAAGGCTCTTTCGGCAAACGGTATTACTACGGGCGCAACAATCGCCGGCGGTGATAAGATCAATGTAACCCTTACGGGTACAAGAACCGCAGGATGCCTTGTTGAGCTTACCGTTAACTACAAGGTTAAGGGTGAAAAAGGCACATATATCACCGATTCTGTTCTTTCAAAGACAGTTTATGCCTATGTCGGCGATAACGCAAAGGATGACGATTCGATTGAATCATCCATGGATGCCGGCAGCAGCCGCACCCTCAAGTATGAGCCTTCAATTTATATGTCAACCGGCAGAGCTCTTGACAAGGTTGAGAGCTATTCAATCCGTGTTAAGGATAACAGTAACGGCAGCTCCGCTACCGCAAGTGTATCCTCTGTTGCTATCGATTCAACATCATATCCGTTTGTAACCAAGAATACCACAGCTGATGAAATCTCAGTTTCTATGGACGGTAATGAAGGTCTCTACTTCCTCAATCCGTTCCAGGTTGCAATGAAGACAGATACAGAAGAATATGCTCGTTTTGCTTATGAATATGAGAAAGACGAAAACAATAAGGTTATTCTTTATCAGGTTGACGAATACGGCAACTTTGTAACCGATGCTAACGGCGATCGCATTGTTGATGAGAAGAACGGCGAGGCATATCCCATCAGCAATAACGCAGGTGTTCCTGACGGAAAATATACGCTTACTACTGTTGTTAATGTTGGCGGTACAAACAGCACCGTTACAACAAATGTATTCCTTTATGATGACTACGGTCTGCCCGGCCTCTTTGAGAGCGCTGTTTCAGCAAACCGTCAGCAGTCAGGCTTCTCGGATGAATACGAGGCTCAGACATGCTGGAATGCTTATCAGGCAGCCCTTAAGAACGCAGCTATCCTTGTTCTTAAGCCCAAGACCGGTTCAACCTTCATGGCTGATATCGCAGCAACCGATTCCAACTATTCCAATAAGTATGAGCAGTATGCTCGTCAGCTCAAGAAGGCTATTGCAGACCTTGATGCATATGCACTGAACTCAGGTGTTGACGGCCTTAAGGATGCACTCAATGCATACAGCGGATTCAATTACACAATTATTGAAGGAACCGACGGCCCCTACACCGAGGATATTGACTACGATTCAGCATCCTATATTTATTTTGGTATGCGTGACTATGTTCCTCATACCTACAATACTTATAAGAATGCAAGCAAGCGTGCTAATAAGCTTATTGATTCACTTCAGAAGTTTGTAAGCGCACCCATTGATACCAGCGACGGTCATATTGTTACCGATGAAGAGCAGGCAGCATATGATGAGTCAGTTGCAGCTTACCAGGAGTGGGCAGCAGAGTCACATGTTGTTGGCGCTATCGATGCAACATACGCCATTTATATGGTTAACCTTGCAGGCGAACGCCTCATCAGACTTCCTGCTGATACCTCCAAGCTTCAGCTTGTATATGATCAGTATAGCGGTCTTGTTTCTGAATCAGAAAGAAGCAAGTACACTCCGAGCTCACTTGATAGATATGACAGAGCAGTTGCATTTGCAGCTTCTGTTCTTGCAGAAGATATCTATGATTCTACAGGCGAGCCCGCTCTTGAGCCTTCAAAGGTTAACATGGCAACAACTGAGCTTATCAAAGCTTCCAAGAAGCTTGCAGAAGGTGCTGACTACACAGCTCTTAATGCTGCTATAGCAAATGCAAAGACATATATCGATGCTTACGGCCTTGATGCTGAAGCTCAGACTGCTTACACAGTTGAATCATATCAGGTTCTTGCAGATTATTATGTTGAGGCAAGCAACCTCAATAAAGAGCTTGCAAAGACAACCTCCAACCAGGAGAGAATCGATAAGCTCACTCTTAACCTCAATGATGCAATTGCAAATCTTGAAACAGCAACCTCCAAGGAAGTTGTTATCGAGCTTGTAACTGAGGATCCCTATTGCTTCTTTGACCATTCCTACGGTTACACCTTCACTCCCGCGATCTATGGAGGAGACTTTGAGCCCACAATGTGGGGTGCAACAACCTCAGACGGAACAGAAATCGATGCATTCATTATCGGTGTTGGTGTTTATATGTCCGAGGACGATATTCTCAACATCTTCTCAAGGACCGATAATGTAACAATTGATATTACTCCTTCATCATCAAGCGGTTGTGGCTCAGGAACAATAGTTCAGTTCTACAACACTTCAACCGGAGCACTCGAGAAGACCTACATGATAGTTCTTTTGGGCGATGCTAACGGAGACGGCGAATACAACAGCATTGACGTTGCGTATATCAAGAAGGATGTTTACGGCGATGCTATCTGGCTTTATGAGCCTGAAACAGTTTATAAGGCAGTCGCATCCGACGTTAACGGCAACGGTGAGTACGATGCTATTGATATCAGTAACCTCAAGAGAGTTGTTAACGGTGAGGAATATACTATTGATCAGGCCAATAGCGGAGTAATTGCCATCTGATTCTGATACAAATTATTTTGGTATAACTCGCACTTTATGTGCGGGTTATACCCCATTGGTTATTTATTATCCGACGATGCTCAAAAAATATCCTATTTAATTTGTATAAAGGAGGAAACGAGCAAATGTCAAAAATCAAACGCACATTGAGCGCATTCCTTGCGTTTGCAATTGTTTTCGGAATGTTCTCATGCTTGGGTAGTGTAATAACTCCCAAGGCTTCCGCTGCAGTTGGAACATCATCAATCAAGTCGTATGCAGAACTTAAAGCTCAGTATAACAACTTCATTTATCTGGGCACCGAAGCATACGAAACGGTTGACGGTGAGCTTGTCCTTTCGGACGGTTATGTTCAGCCCGGCGATACCATCACTATGAGAATGTTTGTCAAGAGTGATAGGTATCTTGGCCCTATGAAAACATATCAGGTTGCTGACTCACATTTCTTTGATGTTAAGTCGATAACTGGTGTTCCCGGAACAGGAACAAACGGTTATGTAACCGCACAGAACACAACCAGAAACCCCGAACACCCCATGACAGAGTCTCATAATATCAGTCTTATTATGACAACTCAGAATGCAA
>JBJEQC010000188.1:0-12193 GCA_051881555.1 Acutalibacteraceae bacterium | reverse complement strand
AATTTGCCCGCTCAACTGCGGCGTCATATTCCGTGTAATCGGCTCTGATAAAGTCCTTGGTAATAATGGGAGTATTTATCTGAGCAACGGTACCAAGGTCATTCTGAGTAATTACGCAGTAGTAATAAGGCGCCGTGTCTTCATGGGTGAAGGTGTAAGTATCAGCGGTTGCGCCTTCAATCGGTGTTCCGTTTTCTGTTGAAGCAACGGTATTCCAATACCATTGATATTCAAGGTCAAATCCAACAGCTCTGATAACAACGCTTTCGCTGTTTTCAGTTATATATTCGGGAATATCATTAACTATATAAGGTATCGAATAAAAATCATAGCCTTTCAGCATCGAATACCTTTCAATAAATGTTCCCGGAGTTCCGTAAACGGTCAGATTTTCGGCTTTATCCGATGATTCAATAAAGTTGTTTGAAAGCATAACACCGCTGTTATCGGGCAAATCATCGGTTGTTATAAGACTTCGTAAATCGATGAACCGGGCACTGCAGTATGTCAATGATTTTGATTTAAGTGTTTTTACGCTTTCAAGATTAATATAGTAGATATCATAACAGCCTCTGAATGTATATTCGGCAATATCAGTTGCTGATTTCAGATAAATGTTTTTAACTTTTGTCGCTGTGTTGAACATATCGGGGACGGTTGCAATAAGATTCGGTGCAATAAATGTCTGAAGATTCGGCGGAAGTGACGGCTTTGTTTCGCTGTTTCCGTAAATCGTATCTTCAAATCCCGTCATTGACGGAAGCTTCAGATAATCAAGCTTCTTGCACCCGTTGAAAGCGTTTGAATAAACGGTTATGGCTTCAGGAAGATATACGCTTGTCAATGAAACACAGCTTTCAAAAGCATTTGAATTAATAAATCTTGCGTCGGGAAAGCTGACATTTATCAGATTTTCGCAGCAGCTGAAAGCAGCGCTCGGAACATAGCTTAATCCTTTGATTTCAACATCATTGAGGGATGAACAGCCTTTAAAAGCACCGTCAGGCATATTCATAATATTTTCAGCATAGAAACTGACAAGCTCCGTGCATTCAAGAAAAGCATTTTTTCCGATGCTTGATACCGAACCGAGGGTAACGGTTGAAATTGACGAATTCATAAATGCGCCCTCGGGAATAACCGTCAGGTGAGCAAGATCAATATTAAATGTTGTGCCGGAATACAAATACTGTTTAGTGCAAACGTTATAAAAAGAATATTTGCCAATGGTTTGCAGATCATCAATAAACAAATTCTTTAATGAAATGCAGTTATAAAGAGCCCTGTCGCCGATATCGGTTAAGCCTATTGAACGGATTGTTTTTAGCTCCGTGCAATCCTCAAAAGCGCTTATTCCTATATTGGTTACAGATTCCGGCAGGAGAATTTCCGTTATATCCGTTCCTTTAAAAGCATTGTCGCCGATTGAAGTAACTTTTATTCCGTTAACCGTTTCGGGAATACTGAAGCTTCTGTAATCTCCGCTGTATGAAAGAATTGAACCGGTTTCGGAAATCACAAGGTCTTTTTCATCTGCATACGGAGCAATAATCGCTCCGAATGATGCAATCGATGAACGGCAGCAACCCCGGCAATAGGCAACAGCCATAATAACCGTTGTCTGAGTTGCATGAATAGGAGTTCCGTCATAGATTATTGCATTAGGATTTGTTTTTGAAGGAACGCTTCTGTCGGTTGTGTAATAAATTGTTGAACCGGAAGTTTCGCAGGAAATTGTTAAATCAATATCGGAATAATAAAAACCTGTATCAAGCGAAAAAACAGGAGTTTCGGTTTTTGTTTTGAAATAATCGTATGAGTCCAATCCGTAAGCATAAATAAGTCCGTTTCCGCATTCTTCGGAAGAATTGACTTCATTGATTTCAATGGCTATATCGGAAAGAAAATTATAAATATCCTCAGACGGAGCATCGGGATAGTATATTCTGACTGTTGCGGCAACCGAAGATACAAACGGAGCGGCAAAAGAGGTGCCGTTAACAGAAACATAACCGTTATTAAGAGTAGTGGTTAAGATATCATAACCCGGCGCCGCAAAATCGATATCATTACCGTATGTGCTGAAATTGCAGACTACATTTGACTGATTCAATGCAGCTATTTTGAGAACATAATCATATGAGGCAGGGTACAGAAGATTATCGGAACCGGTGTTTCCTGCCGCACCGACAACAAAAATGTCATTTAATTCAGCTTTGTCTATTGCCGCTTTCAGAACATCGGATTCCTCTTCAAATCCGACGCTTATATTAATAACATCTACATTATCGTTAATGGCGCAGTTGATTCCTGCGGCAACCGTTATAACGGTTCCGTATCCTTTGCTGTTCAGCACTTTATAAGGCTTAATATAAACATTTTCAAGCGTACAGTCCGCTATAATACCCGCAACCTGAGTTCCGTGACCGTTGTCATCCATTGAATCGTTTCTTTCACCGTCGGAACTTACATTGATTCTTGTCGGAATAACTCTGCCCTTTAAGAAAGGATGATTCGGGTCAACGCCGGTATCAATAACCGCAACATAGCAGTCAGAAAGCTCTTTTTCGCTTTCAATAATTGCTTTGTTCAGCTCATCCATACCAATATGTTCAGGACCCCATGAAAGATACTCTTTGCTTTGGACAGAGGCAATATAATCCGATTCGGTTATGCCAAGTGCATTAATCTCTCTGTCGGGTTCAACAAATTCTATCCCTGAGCGGGTTGAATAGTATTCATAGGCTTTTGCCGCTTCATCAGGCGACGAATATTGAAGCACCCAAAGATCATCAAAACCGCTGATAACGGTTGAAGCATTAAGGGTGTCAATTTTTCTTTTGCTTTTAACTATCAGCCTTGAACATGAAAACTCCTCGCCGCAGGTTGGTTCAGCTTTGCTGATTGATGAAAACGGGTTATCAGATTCATCATTAACCGTAAGCCTTGCAACCTCGGCGGCAAACTCCTCTGCTGTTAATTGAGAGCTTTCTTGCCCGGCAACGGCATTTATGCCGCAGATAACCGAGCAAAAAACAATAACAGCCGTCAACATAACACAAAATAATTTTTTCATGACTCCTCCGCCTTTCAAATACTTTTTGTATATTAAAAATTTATTTAGTGTTACATATTAGAATTATTATAACTTGTAAAACATACAATTTCAACTGTTTTTTAGATATTTAATGAAAATTTATGTGTAATTTGTATATTTTTTATTAACATTCCATTTTTAAAACATTGAATTATACAAAGTGTATTATAATATATTACAATTTGGATAATATTTCTTTTTCATTGCAAATTTCAAAGTTCGGCGTTATAATAAAGGAAAGTAAGAATAGATGACAGGAGGATTATTAATGTTAAAAGATTTAGTTTTGAAAAACCGTTCTTACAGAAGATTCTATGAAGATGAGCAGATTTCGATTGATATTCTAAGAGAGCTTATTGATCTTGCCCGCAACACGCCGTCAACAGTAAATTCTCAGGCTTTAAAATATAAGCTTGTATGCACTCCCGAAGATAATGAGAAAGTATTTTCAACTCTTTCATGGGCAGGCTTGTTGAAAGGAAAAGGCATACCCGTTCCCGGTGAGAGACCCTCTGCTTATATCGTAGTTTTATGCGACCTTTCACTCGGCAAAGACAAGCATTGGGACGAGGGAATTGCCGCTCAGACAATTATGCTCGGTGCAGTTGAAAAAGGTCTCGGCGGCTGTATAATCGGAAGCATAAAGAAAGAACAGCTTTCGGAAGATTTTAATATTGATCTCAATAAGTATTCGATTGACCTTGTTCTTGCGCTCGGCAAACCCAAAGAAACCGTTAAGCTTGTTGAATTACCCGAAAGCGGAAGCACGGCATATTACAGAGATGAAAACGCAATTCACTATGTTCCCAAAAGAGCACTTGATGATATCATTATTTGACGGGAGTGATGCAAATGAAATCCTGCCACATCGTCGGAGCAGGCGAATGTAAAGAACTGAATTTCAAAAAAAAGAGCGGCGATCTTGTAATTGCCGCAGACGGCGGATATTTGTATCTTGAAAAAGCCGGGATCAAGCCCTATATAGCAATCGGAGACTTTGATTCTCTTGATATACAGCCTGAATGTGAAAAAGTCATAAAATTAAATCCCGTTAAGGATATAACCGATATGTATGCGGCAGTCAATGCCGGAATTGAAGAAGGTTTTTCGTGCTTTCATCTTTACGGCGCAACGGGCGGACGGATTGACCACACCATTGCCAACATTCAGCTTATCGCTTCGCTTGCTCAACAGAAAATGAAAGCTTTTATTCACGACGGAAACACGGTTATAACGGCAGTTTGCAATGATTCTCTGAAATTCAGCTCGGAAAACAAAGGATATATTTCGGTTTTTTCTCATTCCGAAAAGTGCTCGGGAGTTTATTTAAAAGGATTAAAATATACGCTCGAAAATGCTGAGCTGACCAACACATTTCCTTTGGGGGTCAGCAATGAATTTATTGGCGAAAAAAGTGAAATAATTATCGGAAACGGAACAGCGATTGTTACTTATCTTTTAACTTATTAACAACTTTTTTTGCATTTCGTTGACATCTTTATTTTTCTGTATTATAATATGAAAAGTTTAAACGGCGGATAACAAAATCCGCTGTTTATTCTTTTTTCAGAAAGGGGAAAGCGGAATGATTGAAAAAATTGCACATTTTATAGCATATCATCCCAAAATAATTCTTACCGTTGCAACTCTGCTTTTAATACCGTGCATTTTCGGCTACATCGGAACCGATATCAATTACGATATCATGTCTTATCTTCCCGAAGACCTTGATTCCGTGCAGGGAGAGGTAATTCTCGACAAGGTTTTCGGCAACTCTGCAAATGCTTTTCTGGTTATTGAGGAAATGCCGTCAAAAGATGTTGCCGAAGTCAAGAAAAAGGTTTCACAAATTGACGGAGTTAAAAGCGTAACATGGATTGATTCATTTGTAGATATTTCCGTGCCTGAATCAATGCTTCCCGATGTTGTTAAAAATATCTTTTATTCTTCGGACGGGGATTCAACGCTGATGATGGTTCAGTTCGAAGGCGGAAGCGCCGCTGAATCAACAACTAGGGCAATAAAAGAAATCAAAAAGGTAATGAATAAGCAATGCTTCCTCAGCGGCATGTCGGCAATAATGGCTGACACGGAAGACCTTGTTAATAAAGAAGCGCCGATATACATTGCGATTGCCGTTACTCTTGCTTTGATTGCGCTTTCATTCACGATGAAATCATGGATACTTCCGTTTGTTCTTCTTATGGCTCTTGCTTATGCCGTTATTTACAATATGGGAACAAACTTTTACGGAAGTATATCATATATAACTCAGAGCATAGCCGCAATTCTTCAGCTCGGTGTTACAATGGATTATTCTGTTTTCCTCATGGACAGATACGACGAGGAATTGCTCAAAAACAACAATAAAAACGAAGCAATGTCACGGGCTATCTCAAAAACCTTCGTTTCACTCGCCGGCAGTTCGCTGACAACCGTTTTCGGCTTCCTTGCTCTCTGCTTTATGAGCTTCACTCTCGGTCTTGATATAGGAATTGTCATGACAAAGGGCGTTATTCTCGGCGTGCTTTCGGTTGTTATTGTTCTGCCCGCAATGCTTCTCATGTTTGACAAACCCATTCACAGATTTCTGCACAAACCTCTTGTTCCGAAATTCAAAGGGCTTTCAGAGTTTACCGTTAAGCACAGAAAAGCAATTGCAGCCGTTTTTCTTATTCTCATAATTCCGTCATTTATGCTTAAAAATAAAGTTGATGTATATTATGATTTTCAAAAGGCTTTGCCTCAGGAGATGAACTCGGTTTCTTCTCTTTCAAAGCTGAAAATTGATTTTAACATGGCAACAACGCATTTTGTTATTGTTGACGAAAATATTCCCGCTCATGATATATCCAAAATGGTTAACGAATTTGAGAATGTTGACGGCGTTTCCGGCGTACTGTCTCTTAATTCCTTTGTAGGTTCGGCAATACCCGAAAGCATGATTCCCGACAGCGTTAAAGAAATCTGTCAAAAGGGCGGTTATCGCCTGATGATGATGAATTCTGTTTACGGGCCTGCAACCGCAGAAGAAAACGCTCAGATTGATGAGCTGCTCGAAATTCTTCATAAATACGACGAAAACGGCTACATAACGGGTGAGGGAGCGCTCTCAAAGGATCTTGTAACCGTTACCGACAGAGACTTTAAAATCACAAGCATAATTTCGATTGCCGCAATTTTCATTTTAATTGCAATATGCTTTAAATCAATCAGTATTCCCGTTATTCTCGTTGCTTCAATTGAGCTTGCAATTATGATAAACGAAGCCATTCCTTTCTTTACGGGAACCGAAATACCGTTTATTGCCCCGACTATTATAGGGTGCGTTCAGCTTGGCGCAACGGTTGACTACGCAATTTTGATGACCTCAAGATTCCGTGAAGAACTCAGAAACGGGAAGAATAAAAAGCAGGCTATAACCGATGCCGCTCAGGCGTCATGCCGTTCGATTTTCCAAAGCGCTCTTGTATTCTTCTGCGCAACATTCGGAGTTTATCTTGTCTGCAACGTAATGCTTGTTAAGAGTATTTGCGCCATGCTTGCAAGAGGCGCAATTATCAGCGCTTTGATAATTATGATATGTCTGCCTGCAATTTTATATATTTGCGAAGGTTTGATTGAAAAAACAACAATTGGTTTTAATAAGAAGAAAGGGGAAAAGGTCAATGAAAATTAAAAGAATAACGGCGGTTGTAATTGCAGTTTCATTGCTCATGCTGACAGCTTGTTCAGGCAATAAGAGCGAAAATGAAGAACAGCAGACAACAACTCAGCCGCAGGAATATGTCCGGCAGTATTATGAAACTGCCGCTTCAAGTGTTTTGAAGACAGAAACAGTTTATATTAATCTTGATACTTCAGGCAAGGTTCAGAATATCAGCGTCAGCGATTGGCTTCATACCGATAACGGAGAAGTCTATGTTGATGATATCAGCACCCTGAAGAATATAACAAATGTCAAAAGCGAGGTTGAACCTGTAACCGATGGCGAAAAGCTTCGCTGGCATATGCCTGAAACCGATCTTTATTATCAGGGAACAACCGACAAAGAGCCACCGGTTGCGGTTGAAATCAATTATTCTCTTGACGGCAAGAGAATTTCAGCCGAGGAGCTTGCAGGCAAAAGCGGAGATGTTGAAATAAATGTTAAACTTACAAATAATGCTTCAAAAGAAGTAACTGTCAGTGGAAAGAAGCATAAAGTTTATCTTCCCGTAATGGTTGTCGGCGGAATGATTCTACCTGAAGGTGTTTTCAGCGGCGTTAATGTCAAAAACGGTCAGTCTCTCGGAGACGGTTCAAAGGAAATCGTAGTTTTCACCGGTATGCCCGGATTTTCGGAAAGCTTCGGAATATCGGATAATGATTTAGGCGAAGTTGGCGGTCTTGTTATTTCCGATGAAATAACGGTTACCGCAAAAGCTGAGAATTTTTCGCTTTCCAACATGTATTTTGCCGTTTTGCCGATTGCTTCTTTAAATCTTGATTTGGCAATTCCCGACACCGTTGACGAAATTAAAAGCACTCTTGCGGCTTTAAAAAGTTTTCAGAATGCATTAAACAAGATTGACCCTGACAGAATAATTTACGGATTGCTTTCTGATAAAACCAAGGTTCAATCGGTAATGGATTTGCTTCAGGATACGATTAACCTTTATAATAATAACAGGAATCTTATATCACTAATCGGAAAATATGCAACGGAGGACAATGCTCAGGCAATCCGTTCTCTTCTCGAAACGCTCAATGATCCTGATGTTCAATCCGCCCTCGCTCTGCTGTCTGACCCTGCCGTTCAGAAGCTTTTTGAAAAGCTTCCCGGAATTATTGATACAATCGACACCATGAGCCCGATTCTTGAGGAACTTCAAAAGGACATGGAACGCCCTGAGATTAAAGCTGAAATTGAGAATTTGCCCGAAACGATAAATGCATTATCGGAAATCAGCAAGGTTCTTTCGGAAAATGAAGATGAATTGAATGCCCTGACATCCATTCTCAGCGAAGACGGAACAAAAGTGCTTGAAAGCCTTTTGGACAGCATTGACCCCAATGATTTTGATAAACTCGAAAACAAATACGGCGGAATGATAGATAACGGCGAACTGTTTCTTGATATAGCGGAAAAGTGGCTTGAATACGGCAGAGAATACGGTCTTTTCACCGAAAAAACAGATAATATGCAAACAAGTCTTATGTTTGTTTATAACACACCGGGAATTGAAAAGCCGGTAACTGTCGAAAAGGTTGAAACAGAGGTTTCCGAGCCTTGGTATAAAAAGATATTTTCTTGATTATCAAAGCTTAACGCTCCTTGACAATTTAAACTTTTTCAAATAAAATAATAATATAATTTATTCAAAGGATGGGTAATGCGATGAAAACTGTTTCAAAAAGACTTATTGCGGCGGCACTTGCTCTTTTGATTTCTTTCTCATTCTCTTTTTCGTCATTTGCCTCGGGGAATGACCTTGCTTTTGAAGCTTCATGGCAAAATGAAGGTGAAAACGGAGTAATTCTTTTCCCCGGCAGCAATGAAACCGAAATGAATTTTTCATGGTATTCATCAAACGAAAGCACTCCGAAAGTAATTTTGAGCAAAAATATAACACTTTCCGATTCAAAAACCTTTTCCGGTGTTTCGGTTTCCGCTCCCGACGGAGATTATGCAAATAAAGTCACCGCAACCGGTCTTGAAGCCGGCGAAAGATACTTTTATAAATGTGTCAGCGGTGATTTTGAATCTGCCGTTTATACATTTTCAACCGATGAAAATCCGAATGAGTTTTCCGCATTATACACAACCGATATTCATATCAGCTATGACTCTGAAAATGAATCAACGCTAAAAAATACCGCTTCAAAGCTTAACGGAGTTATAAACGAGGCAAATCTCAGAACAGGTGGCTTATCTCTCGTTTTATCGGCAGGCGACCAGGCAAGTCTCGGTCTTGAGAAGGAATATAAAGCTTTTTCCGCAACAGTCGGGTTTAAGTCTGTTCCCGTTGCAACCGCAATAGGCAACCATGACCGAAAGGGAATAGCCTATAAAACCTTTAATAATGTGCCTAACGAGAAAACAAAAAGTCTTGTTTCCTCATATATCGGCTCTGACTATTGGTTCACAAAGGGTGATGTGCTGTTTCTTGTTATGGACAGCAACAACGGCAGCGGTATTGACCACAGCAATTTTATCAGAGAAGCAATTAAGGCAAATCCCGACGCAAAATGGAGGATTATGATGTTCCATCATGACCTTTACAGCGGCAGGATTCCTCACAGAGAGAGCGAAAACGAAATTCTCAGACTTCTTTGGGGGCCGATTGCAGACGAATTCAAAATAGACCTTGTTCTTCTCGGCCACAGCCATTATTATACCGTAACAAATGTTATGTATAACAACAAGTCCGTTCAGCCTTATTCTCAGACAATGACCGATCCTGCGGGCACGGTATTCATGGTTTCAGGCTCTATCAACCGCCCGAGGCAGGATGATGACATCGGTTTAAGCGAAAATGTCGGTTTTGATTATCTGACCGAAGAACCGATATATAATATCATTGATTTTTCCGAGGATTCAATAACCGTTTCTTCTTATACTGAGGGTTCTGCCAACCCGTTTAATTCGTTCAGCATTGTTAAAACAAGCGATAACGGCGGTCATCCCGATAAGCTCCCTCCGATTTATAACGGCTTTGTCAGAGCTGTCGGAACGGTTTATGCATTTTTCAATAATATCGGTGTATATCAGAGCCTGAAAGACAGCGGATATGATGTTTCATTCTTTGATGTTGTATTTTCCAAGTAATAATCACGTTATTGAGGTGATTTTAAATGCTTATTATTGCGCATAGGGGCGCAAACCGTTTTGCGCCGCAAAATACTCTGCATGCTTTCAAAAAAGCCGTCGAATTAAACTCCGACGGGGTTGAAACCGATGTTCATTTGACTAAAGACGGTCAGCTCGTTCTTTGCCACAATGAAACAGTTAATAAAACATCAAACGGCAAAGGCAAAATATCGGAAATGAGCCTTAAAGAATTAAGAAAATTTGATTTCGGCTCATGGTTCGGCAACAAGTTTAAAGATACTTTGATTCCTACCCTCGATGAATTTCTTCATCTGATGAAAGATACCGCAGTTTCGGTTCTTAACATCGAACTTAAACCTCAGAAAAACGGCAATACCGATTTCGTTGAAAAGGTTATAGAAAAAGCCAAATGCTTTGGGGTTGAAGATAAGCTTTTTATTTCAAGCTTTGATTCGGGGATTCTCAACAGAGTTAAAGAAATCGATTCAAGTATCAAAACGGGATATCTTTATCCGTCGATGGGAGAAATCGTTAAAAGAAAGTTCTTTTCTCCGCTCCCCGTTGCGAAAAAGTGCAAAGCTGATTTTATTCTTCCGCATCACGGATATGTTTCAAAAAATCTTATAAATAAAGCCCACGATTTGGGAATAAAGGTCGGAGTATGGACTGTCAATAAGATTGAATCCGTAGAAAAGCTTGTTAAAATCGGAGTTGACGGAATTATAACTGATGTTCCCGATATTATCAAAAACAAAGTTGAATCAATGTAAAAAATTCGGCGTACCGCAATTTTGGAGCGGTACGCCGATTGCTTTATGCAGTTTCAAAAAATAACTGAAAGATAGTATTTGAAACGGTCAAATGTTGTCATTGAATTATCATTGCAGGGAGTTCCGTCAGGAAGAAAAGCCGAACCGTCAATAATGTCAATGTTATTATCGGCAGGGTAGGGGTCAATAAAAATGCCCTGACAGAATTCGCCGAAAACAATTCCCAATATTCTTGCAGGAATAAAAGCAATTATTCTTTCGAGTGTTTCATCAATAAACGAGTTATGAAGCGGATTATATTTCAGAATGTTTTCAAGACCCGAAACCTCGCTGATTGAGTTGAAGACTAAATCCAATGCAAATTCAAACGCCGTGCCGTCAAGCAGTTTTTCGGTTGCCTGTTTCATTTCGGGGCTGAGTTCCTCATCTCCCGCATAATGAAGCCTGTAAATCTCGGTAAACATCATGTCAACGGTTATTCCGCAGTCAAGCTCATATGCAAGCAGGCTGTCAACTACCATTGTCAACAGTTCAAGGAAGAAATCATAAACAGCGTTATAAGCTGAATCGTTTGATTTGAATAAGCCTGCAACAGCGTCGGTAACATCAAAAATCGCTCTGTTGCGCATCATTTTCGTAACACCGCCGTTATAGAAATAATCCTTGCAGAACACCTGATAATCTTCTATTCCGTCAATGCTCTCGGGAAATTCGGTTCTTATTTCGCAGTCTGCACCGTTAAACTCAAGATGTCTTATCGGAGAACCGTGAAGAAGAAGCGAACCTGTGCATATTTCATAAATCGTGTTCCCGTTTTTTGAAGTAAGGGAAGCAATGTCGTTTGCATGAGAATGACCGGTAAAAAAATATTCAACTCCGAGATCGGCAAATTCCGTTGCAAGTTTTTCGCCGTCATCAAGGAAATTGCCGCCCATAATCAATGACTGCATTGAATATTTTTCGATGAAATCAAAATGCGCCATAAGCAGAGGAATGTTTCCCGAATCTGTGCACTTTTTTATTTCACCGTTAACCCATTCAAGAAGCTCTCCGTCAAGCGACTTATTGCCCGTGCAAAGCTCGCCGCTGTATTCGTTGGCGTCAATCGCAATCAGTCGGTAACCGTCTGCAATCTGAGCGGTATATGAAAGCGAACCGTTAGGATCTCTTGAAATAATCTTTTCATTATCTCCGTATCCGAAATCCTTATAAAGCTCAACAAATTCACTTTTGGTTGTGCCCTTAACTTCAACCGCAATATCGTCAACATATGTTTCTCCGGCTCTGACAATTGTTTTGCCATGGTCATCGGCAACATATTTATATGCGGGTTTATCGGCTCTTGAAATGTCATGATTGCCCGGGATTGTATAAACATCAATGCCGTTATCGGTTAGCTTTTTAAGCTTGGCAGTCAGCATTTCATGGCTGAGGTATTCGCTGCTCATGGCGTTATCGCCGGGAATAAAGACGATTTTTGAACCGCTCGAAATAATTGAATCGATAGCTTCT
>JBJEQC010000187.1:0-12254 GCA_051881555.1 Acutalibacteraceae bacterium | reverse complement strand
AAACGATTGTCTTGAGGTCGTTGCCTGCGGGAGCGGAAATAACAACCTTCTTTGCGCCTGCCTCGATGTGAGCCATGCTCTTCTCCTTTGAGCAGTAGAAGCCTGTGCACTCAAGAACAACATCAACGCCGATTTCGCCCCAGGGGAGCTCAGCAGCGTTAGCTTTTGCATAGATTGTGAGGGTCTTGCCGTCAACGGTGATGGTGCCTGCTTCGTCGTCAGCGCTTACTGTGTGAAGGCCTTCGCCGATTCTGCCGCAGTAGCCGCCCTGAGCGGTGTCATACTTGAGAAGGTTAGCGAGCATTGAGGGCTTTGTAAGGTCGTTGATAGCAACAACATCATAGCCTTCTGCGCCGAACATCTGACGGAAAGCGAGACGGCCGATTCTGCCGAATCCGTTAATTGCAACTTTAACTGACATAATAATTACCTCCGAAATTTGTTATTATATTTTGACCGTATCTATTTTATACATTTTTGCGAAAATATGCAACAGTTTTTTGATGAATTTTTTTGTTTTTTGAAAGTTTTGGTATTCTGAACAAAATTGCATGAAAGTTAAGCCGAAAGGGCGTAAAACTGACAATAAAAAGCGGGTTTTTCGCAGATGAAAATAAAATTATTTTTCTATTTATGATATTTGCCTCCGCTTGAAATCATAAAAGCACGGTAGATTTGTTCAAGAAGCATGACTCTTGCAAGCTGGTGAGGGAAGGTCATCGGGCTCATTGAAAGGCGGAATTTTGCCCTGTTTTTGACTTCGGGCGACAGCCCGTGAGAGCCGCCGATGATGAAGCAGAGCGAGCCGAAGCCCGAAACGGCGCATTTTTCGATTTCTTTTGAGAAGCTTTCCGACGAAAGCTCTTTGCCCTCAATGCAGAGCGCAAAAACAGCCTCGTTGGGAGAGATTTTTGCGAGAATCCGTTCACTTTCGTCACTGAGAGCGGCGGAAATCTGAGCCGGATTCGGATTTTCGGGCAGTCTTGCGGGCGTCAGCTCCGTTATTTTGAGGCGGCAGAATGCGCCGAGCCTTTTTTCATATTCTGAGCAAGCGGAGCGAAGATATTCTTCTTTCAGCTTGCCGATACATATAATGTTAATGTTAATCATTTGAATCACCTTTTTGCCGTCATTTATTTTGCTGATAATACATATTTTTATAGAAAAGGTATGCGGGGTGACGACTTTTGAAAATGCTGAAAGAACGGCTGATTGTGGCGGCGTTCTGTATTTTTGCGCTCATTTGCTGTGCGGCGGGGATGCGGCTTTCGGAAAAGAATTCGGTGCCTGCTCAGCAGCCCGAAGCGGAGAGCGCAACGAGCGAAAGCTATATAAAATGGGTTGATTTTTCGCCGACATATTCTGCGCTTGCCGACACAATGGAGCTTGATATCTCAACCTACAAAACGCAGAGACATCTCTCGTGGATAGACACGCTGTCGTACCTTGCCTGCAAAAACGGCGGCAATTTCAGCGGATACAAGCGCTCTCAGCTTGACAAGCTCGTTGAGGCTCTCGGCGATGATATGACCCCCGATGATTTAATGAGAGAAAACAAATATTATAACTTTTATAAAGAAGCCTACGGAGCGGTTCTTTCGGGAATGCTCGGCGAATACACAAAGGCGGCTCCCGACGGCAGCGGTGGAATCAAAGCCGTTGAGGGCTACGGGCTGAGAGCCTATTCTCCGATAGCCGAGGGCTTTTGGTTCAGCCACTATGACGATTTCGGAGATTCCCGCTCGTTCGGCTACAAAAGGCGGCATCTCGGCAACGACCTCATGGGATCAATCGGAACGCCGATTGCCTCGGTAGAGGGCGGAACGGTTGAAGCTATCGGCTGGAACCGTTACGGCGGCTGGAGAATCGCCGTGCGAAGCTTTGACGGCAAAAGGTCGTATTATTATGCTCATCTCAGACGAAACAGACCGTATAAAGAGGGACTGGAAATCGGCTCAAAGGTCAGAGCGGGGGAGATAATAGGCTATCTCGGAATGACGGGCTATTCGTCGGAAGTAAATGTCAACGGAATGAATGTTCCGCATCTTCATCTCGGAATGCAGCTCATTTTCAATGAGGTTCAGAAAGAGGGAAACAATCAGATCTGGATTGATATGTATTCAATTGTTGAATTACTAAATAAGAACAAAGCAACGGTTGTCAAGGACGAAGAAAGCGGTGAATATAAACGGGTTTACGATATTTTTGACGACACATATCCCGATGATATGCGGCATCTGACAACCTTGCCGCAAACCGATGTCACAGAGCAATGACGGGGTTTCTGTCGCCCGCAACCGAAAGCAGATAATCGATATTCTCCCTTGCGCCTGCCATTGACATTGCCGAACGGGTGGTTTCAAAGGCGAGCGAGGGGAGATTATTTTCTTTGCTTAAATGGCCGAGAACAAGCCTTGTTGTTCCCGATTCAACGAGCCTTACCGCCGCTTCGGCACAGCTTCCGTTGGAAAGATGCCCGAAGTTTGACAGGATTCTTTGTTTTAAGAAAAACGGATAAGGACCGTTCTGGAGCATTCCGATATCGTGGTTCGATTCGAGCAGAACGAGGTCACAGCCGCTGACAGCGTTTGAGAAATCCTCTGTAATATGCCCCATGTCGGTTGCAACGGCAAGCCTTTTTCCGTCGGAGGTGACAACGGTGAAGCCCGTGCTTTCAAGGCTGTCATGCGGAGTTCTGAACGGCTTTATAAACATACCGCCCGCTTCGATTCCGCCGCCCGGAATAACCTGAGCGTCAATATCGGGGGTGACGGCTTTGGCTTCAATCATTCCTTTGAGAGTGCCCGCCGAGGAATAGACCTTTATGCCGTAACGCTTTGCGAAAACCCGTATTCCGTTGATATGGTCGGTATGTTCGTGAGTAACGAAAATTGCGGCAACGGATTTCGGGTCAACGCCGATATCACTCAGAGCCGTCTCGGCTTTTTTTGCGCTGACGCCGATATCAATGAGTATTCCGCCCTGAGAACAGCCGATATAAGTGCAGTTGCCGCTGCTTGATGAAAACAAAGAACAAAATTTAGCCATATTTACCCTTTCAAAGCTTCTGAAAACGGGCTGTTCCGTTATGGAACAGCCCGTTACATAATTATTTAATACATTATATAATCGGGAAATCAGCCCGCAGTTGAAAGACTTGTGGGTTCGGGGCAGTAAACACGCTTTATGTCTGCTCCGAGACCGCTGAATTTTTCAACAACATCCTCATATCCTCTGTCGATATGAAGAATATCCTCAATCTCGGTTCTGCCCGAGGCGGCAAGACCCGCAATCAGCATCGCCGCACCTGCTCTCAGGTCATCCGCCTTGACGGGAGCGCCTTTGAGCTGTTCAACGCCCTGAACAACCGCAAGCTGACCGTCTGCCTTTATCTGAGCGCCCATTCTGTTAAGCTGCTCCGCATAGCGGAAGCGGTTTGACCAGATGCTTTCGGAAATAATGCTCGTTCCGTCCGCAAGAGCGAGGAGAACCGCCATCTGAGGCTGCATATCGGTCGGGAAGCCGGGGTGAGGCATGGTCTTGATGTTGCACTTGCCGGGTCTGCGGTCAAGCGAAACTCTGACGGCGTCGTCAAATTCTTCAACCGTTGCTCCGCATTCAATAAGCTTCGTTGAGATTGATTCAAGGTGCTTGGGAATAACATTCTTTATCAGAACATCGCCTTTTGTTGCCGCGGCGGCAACCATATATGTGCCTGCTTCAATCTGATCGGGGATTATGGAATATGTGCAGCCGTGAAGCTGTTCAACTCCCCTGACCTTGATAACATCCGTTCCCGCGCCTCTGACATCTGCGCCCATTGAGTTCAGGAAGTTTGCAAGGTCAACGATATGAGGCTCTTTTGCGGCGTTTTCGATAACGGTCAGACCGTTTGCCTTAACGGCGGCAAGCAGAATGTTGACCGTTGCGCCGACGGAAACCATGTCAAGATATATCGGGCTGCCGATAAGCTTATCGGCCTTTGCGTCAACAATGGCGTTATCCTCAACCGAAACGGTTGCGCCGAGAAGCTCAAAGCCCTTGATGTGCTGGTCGATGGGTCTTGCGCCGAGGTAACAGCCGCCGGGCATTGCAACCTTGGCTCTCGAAAACCTGCCGAGAAGCGCACCGATGAAATAATAGGACGCACGCAGATGCTTGGTCATATCATGCGAAATGACAAAAGAATCAACATGGCGGGAATCTATTTCAATTGTATTTTTATTTAAAAGGCGGACACGGGCGCCGATGTGATTGAGAATCTTCATCATATAGCTGACATCGCTGATTGAAACGGGAAGATTTTCAATAACACAAACATCCTGAGAAAGGATTGCGGCGGGGATAATCGCAAGAGCGGCGTTTTTTGCTCCGCTGATTGAAACTTCGCCGTGAAGCGGAGTGCCGCCGTTGATTATAATTTTCTCCAAGAGTGTTCCCTCTTTCGTAGTTATTCAAATATGAAAAAATATGATTTTATCCACAGATAAAGGAATTATATCATTAAATAAGCGTTTTGAAAAGCCCTAATTTTAAAAATATTCGGTTTTTCTTAATTTTTTTGTAATTATTAAGTTCTATATTGTTTCAGAGGAATTAATCCGGCAGTCATTCTCTTTTCATTAATAGTATGGCTGAATTCCGGCGGTCTATATTCAGCAAATAATAGAGATGAATTAAGCAATTTCAACAAACAGCTTTTACATGCGAAAAAAGAAAAAATTTGGTAAAAATCAATAAAAAAGCGTTGAAATTCACAATAAATTCAAAAAAATATTAAAAAAAACCGATTATTTCTATTGCAAAATGCTCGCTTATTGTGTAAAATGTATATATCCCAATGGTCATTTTGTATAAAATCACTTTGAAGTCAAAACAAATCAAGTTGAGGGGTAATCATTATGTCTAACAGAATCTTTCAAGGCCTTGTTCACCAGATGCGTGATGCAGTCGGCAGAACTCTGGGCGTGATTGACGAGACGGGAACAATAATCGCTTGCAGTGAGCTTAGCAAGATCGGCGAGGTTATTTCGACCGCTTCCGAGGTTTTTGCGGATAACGAGCTTCACTACATAAACGGTTATACTTTCTGCAACTTCGGCTCTCACATTCAGACCGAATATGCGGCATTTGTTGAAGGAACGGACGAGCTTGCAGGCAGGTTCGCCTCGATTTGCTGCGTCTCTCTTGAGAACCTTAAACAGTATTATGAAGAGAAGTTCGACCGCGGCAACTTCATCAAGAATGTTATTCTTGATAATATTCTGCCCGGCGATATCTACCTTAAATCAAGGGAGCTTCGTTTTAATTCTGAGGCAACGAGAGTGGTTCTTCTCATCAGAATAACCGACCACAACGACGCTTCGGCATTCGACGCAGTTCAGAATCTTTTCCCCGACAAGACCAAGGATTTTGTTATCAACATTAATGAGAGAGATATCGTTATTGTTAAGGAAGTTAAAAACAATATCGAGACAAAGGATCTCGAAAAGCTTGCACGCTCAATTTCCGATTCTCTGAGCACCGAGCTTTATACTCATGTTCTCGTCGGCATAGGCACTACCGTTGAGGGCATCAAGAATCTTGCCCGTTCCTTCAAAGAGGCTCAGATTGCTCTTGAAGTCGGCAAGGTGTTTGACACGGAGAAAACCATTGTCAGCTACGATAATCTCGGCATAGCCCGTCTTATTTATCAGCTTCCCACAACTCTTTGCGATATGTTCCTGAAAGAGGTATTCAAGAGAGGCTCAATCGAAAGCCTTGACCATGAAACCCTGTTCACCATTCAGAAGTTCTTCGAGAATAACCTCAATGTATCCGAAACTTCAAGAAAGCTCTTTGTTCACAGAAACACGCTCGTCTACCGTCTCGAAAAGATTAAAAAGCTCACGGGCCTTGATCTGAGAGAGTTTGACGACGCAATCGTGTTCAAGGTTGCTCTTATGGTCAAAAAGTACCTTGATGCAAAGCCCGTTAAATATTAATGCTTTCATCACTGCGGTCATTGTTCGATATCAAATTGCTTTTTAAGGATATGATACTTTGATTCAGTTCACCAATGTTTCAAAAAAATAC
Source organism: Acutalibacteraceae bacterium (assembly GCA_051881555.1). Classification (GTDB taxonomy): domain Bacteria; phylum Bacillota; class Clostridia; order Oscillospirales; family Acutalibacteraceae; genus CAG-177. The sequence continues at coordinate 6,179 of JBJEQC010000187.1, read as the reverse complement.
GAAAACGGCACTCATGCTCTTAAAGATATCAATCTTACCATCGAAAAGGGCGAGTTCGTTTTTGTCGTCGGCTCTTCGGGTGCCGGCAAAAGCACCTTTCTCAAGCTTATGATGCGTGAGGAAGTGCCGTCATCGGGCACAATAGTCGTTGACGATATTGACCTGACTAAAATCAAAAAGCGTGATATCCCGAAATTCCGCCGCAGGCTCGGCATAGTTTTTCAGGATTTCAGGCTTATTCCCAATATGACGGTTTTCGATAATGTTGCTTTTGCAATGCGTGTTATCGGAACAAAAGAAAAAAAGATCCGCCGCAGAGTTCCCTATGTTCTCAGCCTTATGGGTCTTAACGAAAAGGCAAGGAACTATCCTCAGGAGCTTTCGGGCGGCGAGCAGCAGAGAGTTGCTCTCGCAAGAGCGCTTGCCAACAACGCCGAGATAATCATTGCGGACGAGCCCACCGGCAATGTTGACCCGCAGATGAGCTACGAAATCGTTGATCTGCTCATGCGTCTTAACGAAGCGGGAACGACCGTTATTATGGTTACTCACGAGCACAGCCTTGTCCGTTGCTTTGACAAGAGAGTTATCATTCTTGACAAAGGCTCGGTTGTTTCAGACGGCGGTTCGCTCATCAGAGAAGCGGCAACCTCTCACATTAATGCCGCAAGCGAAATTTCAAATGAATATGTGGTTCCTCCCGAAGAAGACTATTCAGCCTATGCACAGGAGCAGACTGCGCCGCAGGATGAAGAAATCGTTATCGAGATTAAAGAAGAATTTTCTGTGACGGGAGGGGAGAACTGATGGGCAATATCAGATATCTGACCAAGGAGGGCTTCCGCAATCTGAAGGTCAACAGACTGATGTCGGTTGCGTCCGTAACCGTTTTGTTCAGTTGCCTTATGCTGATAGGCATTGCTTTTATGATTCTCGTCAATATCGAAGCGTTTATCACGGGCATCGAATCAGAAAATGTTATCATGGTTTATGCCAACCAGGAGCTGGATACGCTCGACTATGACTATATCAAACTCGGCAATGATCTGAGGTCGCTTGACAATATTGCTTCCGTTGAGAGCATTAACAAAGACTCTGCTTATCAGGAAATTCTTGCCGACATGGATGACGGACTGAGAAGCTACCTCAGCGGTCTTGACGAAAACCCTCTGCCCAATGCCTACAGAGTTACCGTCAGCGACATGGCGGGATTTGACGGCGTTGTTAATGAAATCAAAAAGTTAAGCGGAATCCAGAGAGTTTACGAAAACAGCACTCTTGCCAGACAGCTTGAGCAGGTCAGGGATTCGGTGACCTACATCAGCTTCGGCATTATAATTCTGCTGTTCGTTGTTTCTCTGTTTATTATTTCAAATACGGTTAAAGTTACAATGTTCAGCCGCAGGCTTGAAATCAGCATTATGAAAAGCGTCGGAGCGACCAATTCGTTCATTCGCTGGCCTTTCATGGTTGAGGGCATCATAATCGGAATCATTGCGGGTCTGCTTGCCACGGCGGCTGTATGGGGTGTTTATGAATTTGCGCTCGGCTCATTCTCAGCCGTGCTTTCGGGCCTCGGAGGAGAGGTCAGAGTCAGCTTCCTTGATTATGCGCCTTATCTTGTTGCGGTATTTGTCGGAATCGGCATTTTTACGGGTGTTTTCGGAAGTGCAACATCAATCAGAAAATACTTGAAAGAAAGGAAGTTTGTTGAGCTTGAAGACTGATAAAACAGCTTTTAAGAAAAGACTTCTTTGCTTCTGCGTTGCGCTGGTTTGCTTGATTACCGCTGTTGTTCCCTGCGTTTCGGCGGAGGAGAGCCTTGACGAAATGCAGAACCGCTACGAGGAGCTTGAAAAAGATATTGAAAAAAACGAGCAGGCACTTGCTCAGGTTCAGCAGGATATCAAAACCAACGAGAAAAAGGCTGAGAATATCAGCAATCAGATAGAAAAAATTGAAGAACAGATAGATTTGCTTGATGAAAGCATTGATATTCTTAACGGAGATATCAGCGACCTTCAGTCAAGCATCGATGTTACGACCAATGACATTGAAAGCATCAATTCGCAGATAAGCGAAATTGAGCTTCAGATTGAGCAGACCGACGCTCTTATGGCGGAGACCCGTGAAATGCTTCTTGCCAGAATCCGTGAGAATTATATGGCGGGCGGTACCGGCTCAACCCTTGAGCTTTTGCTTTCAAGCGGCGATATTTCTTCTTTCTTTGCAAGAAAAGAGCTTGTAACAAGCGTTTCCGAAAATGACGCTCAGCTTGTCAACGACCTTGCAGACAAGATAAACGAGCTCAACGACCTTCAGAAAGAGCTTGAAGAAAAGAAAACGACTCTTGAAGAAAAGAAAACCGAGCTTGATTCTCAGATGGATTCGCTCAACGAGCGTGAAGATGAGCTTGAAAGCAGCAAGGCGGCTCAGGAGTCAAAGAAGAGCGACGCTACCGAAAAATATGACGAATTGAAATATATCATCAATGAGCTTGATAAAGACAGCGATGTTTATAAAAAGACAATCAAGCGTCAGCAGGCAGAGAGAGAAGCTCTTGAAGCCGAAATTGATGAATACATCAGACAGCACGGTTCGTCTCAGGGTGATGTTCCCGACGAGGAATATGAGAATGACGGCGACATGATGTGGCCCGTTAAGGGCGATACCCGTATAACTGCGGGCTATCCCGCCTATTCCGACGGTTCTCCGCATTGGGGAATCGATATCGTCAAGAGCGACGGCAACACGAGAGGAGAGCCTTTCTATGCCGCTCAGGGCGGTGAAGTTATAATCGCCAAGAATGACGGCAACTGGAACTCGGGCTTCGGCAACTACTGCGTTATTGACCACGGCGACGGAACTCAGACCCTTTATGCCCATTCGGATAATATCCTTGTTTCCGTCGGTCAGGTTGTCAAAAAGGGCGAAAAAATCGGCATAATCGGCGCAACGGGCAATGTTACCGGCCCTCACCTTCATTTTGAGGTCAGAGTTAAAAAGGCTGACGGTTCGGTCAGCAGAGTTAACCCGCTCGATTATGTTTCAAAACCGTAGTTCGGATTATTACCGTTACCCTAAGTGTAAATTTTGAGAAAGGGAGCTAACCGTGAACAGAAAAATATCGCTCGGTCTGAGCATTTCTCTGATAATAATATCGATAACGGCGACCTTTGCAATAACCATGGTTGTTTCCCGTCAGATTTTCAACAGCATAATGAGCGACATTTCTCAGCGTTCGCAGACCTATGAAGCCGTTGACGAGATAAATAAAATAGTATCAAACTATTTTTACGGCTCGGTTGAGGATCAGAACAAGCTCAATGCGGCTCTTGCCGCAGGCTATGTCAACGGTTTGGGCGATTCCAACAGCCTTTATCTCAGCGCCGCCGAGTATTCGGATTACACAGCCCGTCTTGAGGGCGGCGTTACAGGAATCGGCGTTGAAACGGCATATAATTACCGCACGGGTCAGTTCGTTATAACTCATGTTTATGAGGAATCGCCTGCGGCAAAGGCTGGTCTTAAAGCGCTCGATGTCATAACGGCGATTGACAACACCTCGGTCACGATGAATAATTATGCTCAGCTTAATGAGCTTCTTTACGGAAGCTTGCTTTCATCGGTCAAGGTTGAATATGAGAGAGACGGCGAAACGAAAACGGTTGAGCCTATGCTCGGATTTTCCATTCCGAGCGTCAGAGGCAGTCTTTCGGGCAATGTCGGTTATATTAAAATAAGCGGATTCTATAAAAATACCGCCTCGGAATTCAAGGCGGCGGCGGAAAAACTTATTGAACAGGGTGCGGAAAGCCTGATTTTTGATGTCCGCAACACCTCCGACGGAAGCATTGACTATGCGGCGCAGGTCATCGATGTCATTGTGCCCGCAATTTCGGATAATATCGCCGTTGCAAAGGATAAGAACGGCAGTATTTATAAGAATAAAGTATTTACCGCCGAGAACAGCAGTATCACGATGCCGTTTGCGGTTCTGATAAACGGAAACACAAGCGGACCTGCGGAGCTTTTTGCCTGCGATTTGCGTGATATCAGCCAGGCTCAGCTTATCGGCACAAAAACTGCGGGAGTCGGAACGATGCAGGAGCTTTTCGCTCTTGAGGACGGAGGAGCGGTTCTGCTGACCGTTGCCCTTGTTGAGCCGAAAGGCGGAGCGGCGGCGGTTTACGATAAAATCGGAATCGAGCCGGAAATTGAGGTCACTCTTTCAACCGGCACTTCGGTTGACCTTGAACTGCTGACTCCCGAGCAGGATAATCAGCTTTCAACCGCATTAAACATGCTTGCCGCATAATATGATAACTAAAAAGTGCGTCGCATTTCAATAACTTTTCCGATTACGACAATCGGAGTTGTTCTGATTTCTTCAAAAGTAAAAAACATCGGCTCATAAGCCGGATTTTCAGACACAAGCAAAATGCTTGTGTCTTTTTTTATCAGCTTTTTGACTGTAACGGCGTTATCGCCGATTGCAACTGCGGCAAGCGAACCGCTCTCGGGGTCGGGGCACCGTTTAACTATCACCGTGTCCCCGAACTGAATCGTCGGAGCCATGCTGTTGTCAGACGCAGTAAGCGCAAAAAGCTCGCTTTCGCCGAGAAGCTTTCTTGCCGTTGCCGCAGTCAGGTGCATAAAGCCGGGAATGCGGTTTTCATTGGGTTTGTCGATTCCGAGGAGTGTTTCAACCGAAACGCCGAAGGCGCCCGCAAGCAGTTTAAGGCTGTTTGTGTCCGGCACGGTTCTTCCGCTTTCCCATTGGCTGACTGCCGTTTGATGAACATGGCAAAGCTCTGCAAGCTGTTTTTGCGATATTCCTTTTTCTTTTCGGAGTTCCTTGATTATGTTCATTTATCCCATGCCTCCAAAGATTATATATAAAGCCAAATAATATTTCAACGAATCATATTATGAGCCAAACTATTAAAAATGTCAAGATTTTTGCAGAAAAATGTAAAAAATCACTTGACAGTCGAACATATGTTCACTATAATTAATAGTGTAACTATTACTTGAGAGGTGAACAAAACATAATGACAAACAATCCGGAAATGCAAATCCGTGATTTCGGTTCGGTTTTGCAAAGAGAATTTCCGAGCGACGATGAAATCAAAGCGGCTCAGAGGGTATGCTGCGGCAGATGCTGCAATCAATGCGAATCTCCCGCTGAATATGCCTGGAGAAAGAGGGAAGTTGATTTGTCCTTTTTACTTGAAATGGCAATTAAAACAGAGCTGACCGATTTTGAGCGTGATGTCATAACGGGATATTGGTTTGATTCAAAATCTATATCTCAGTTGGCTAAAAGCAGGGGATGCAATATTTCTTTAATAAGCAAAACGCTGAAGAACGGAGAAGAAAGGCTTGAAAGGGTGCTTCGGTATGTCGTCATGTATCAGGAAAATTTGTCAGAGGAATCTGCAATTCCGCTTATTCTCGGCAGAGCGAGAGTTATTTCCGCCGCAAGGAATGCTGAGGGCGGCTCGTCGGGCGAAAGAATCAAACGGCTTCGGCAAAGTCAAAGCATCAAGCCCAAAAAGCTTGCACGTGTGCTCGGAATAAAGACGGACAGGCTCAGAATGCTTGAAAACGGAGCAGAGCCAAGCATCGCTGAGCTTATGAGCCTCAGCGCTTTTTATAAGGTTACAACAGACTATATTCTGAAAGGGGAAAGAAGAAATGATGAAAACGCTGCGTGAGCTTGGCGAAGAATATGAGGCGGCTGCAATTGGGGTTAAGAGGAGAATAGCTGATAAGCGTGAGCGGCTTCGCTCGTGCGGAATGAATGAAGCCTATGAGCTGAAAAGCGAGCTTCGCACCCTCTACGCCGAATATCACGATGCCTGCGAAATTGCAAATTATCTGAAAGGCTATTATGAACCGCATTCGGGCAAAAGAGAGCTTTTTCCGAGTTAATGCAATCGATAAAAAAGTTCAAAGCCCTGCTTTTACATTATATTACAGGAGAAAAAGAGCGGTAAGATATTTTTTGAATAAAACCCTTGACAAACCCACGATGTTTCATATATAATATGTTCTGTGCTCAGATAATGGCGCAGAAACGGACGTTTAGCTCAGCTGGTAGAGCATTCGCTTGACGTGCGAAGGGTCAGCGGTTCGAGTCCGTTAACGTCCACCACAATGCAGAAATCCGAACT
>JBJEQC010000186.1:0-2820 GCA_051881555.1 Acutalibacteraceae bacterium | reverse complement strand
ACATTTTTTCTGAACTTTTTTACATTTTTTTGTTGCCAATTGATAAATATTATGTTATCCTTTTATAAATAAATGAGAGGAAGGATATTAATGAGCGGATTTTTCGGCAAGGTCAAATGGCTGTTTAATGAAATAAAAACTCATTGGAACACCCCCGCAGAGGGCAAATATGTGCCCTACAAAGAATACAAAGATGTTGTCCTGGCAGTCGGCAGCAACTATGCAGGCTCAAAGGTGCTGGAGTACATCGGATTTTTCTCTTCGTGCTACCTCATCATGCACCATTACAAGCTGCCGTATCTTACTTTTTCGGTTATCAGCATTCTGAACATGCCTCTTGGCTACATTTCGGCGCTGATGTGGTGGTTTGTCTGTGATAACCTCGGTTTTCTGCCGAAAAAAACCGAAAGGAAGTTCTACATTGCCTATTTTGCAATGTTCTTTTTCGGTCTTTCAACGATTATTTTTGACTATTCAAAGCTGTTCAACCCATCAAGCGCATTCATTACATATCTTAACGGGCTTGAGGGCATGAACGCCACCGCCTGCTTCAAAACCTTCGGAACTCATTTCCTTTATACAGGTTGGGTCGGCGCAAGAAACATTTTCTGGCGTAAAATACTGCTTCCGAAATTCGGAAGATATAAATATTCGCTTTACTGCGACGTTGTTCCCAAATGTCTGATGGTTATCCTTATCGGATGGCTGCCCGTTTACAATATCCCCGATGTTGCAACAAGAGTATGGGTTGCCAATCTTCTTTTTGCAATATATAATATTTTCGGTTTTGCCAACAACCTTGAAACCTGCACAAGAAGCATCAGCCCGAATTTGCAGGAAAGAATCCTTGTCCGCAGCTATCCCGTTAAACTCTCTCACTTTTTCAACACAATCGTTGCAATCATTCTGCCCGTAATCATCGGTTCGCTCAGATATGAATGGGCTGATATCAATGTTTACAGATATGTTATCCCCATCACGTTTATTACCCTCGCAACAATGACAATGATATTCGCAGGCAGAATCAAAGAGAGAATACCTCAGCCTCCCGTTGAAAAGAAGGTTCATATCAAATTCTGGGACGGCATGTTCGGAGTTCTTCACAACAAATATCTGCTTATCAACACCATTGTCGGGCTTATCGATTCGCTCGGCAACGGAATGCTTCCGTTCACGACTATTCTTTATCTCTACACCTTCCGTCTGAGCGGACTGCCTTACAGCCTTCTGATTGCGCTGATTTCATTTGCGGGCACTCCGCCCGATCTGCTTTCGCCTTATTTCCTCAAGAGGTTCTCATACAAGCAGATTATGATATTCTATCAGCTTTCAAGAGCAATCGGCAACGGACTTATCGCCGCCGCAATGTGGTTCTGCGGAGACAATGTTAATCTTTGCGGCATAATCTGCGTCGTTGTTCTGTTCTTCATGGAAATGACAAAGACCGTGCCCACAACCGCAAGCCACGATATGAATGTCCGTATCGGCGACTATCAGATGTATCTTTCGGGCGAGCGCCTTGAAAGCTTTTCGAGCGTGTTCGGCTGGTTCACGGGTCCCATCACATCATTTGTCGGCCTTATAATTCCGCTCATGCTTCTCAAATACGGCTTTAACAGCAACTGGGATGTTCTTTTCATTGACGATTGCAGAAGAAACATTATTGTTATCCCCATAATCGTTGATGTTATCGGCTTCTTCCTTATGACCATTCCGTATCTGTTCTGGGATTATGACAGCAAAAAGCAGAACATGGTTATGGAAGTTCTTAAACGCCGTGCGGAAGTTACCGAAAAAGAAGCAGAAAAAGAGCATATTTCCGTTTCAGGCGGATATTTAGGATAATCGGAGGTGTTACGGTATGAGTAAAAAAGAGAAAAAGGTTAAAAATGCTGTTGAAGAACCGATACATCTCGATATACCCGATGAGGAAATATGGACTTACCGTGTTGAAGGTCTGGCTGCTCCGCATATTAATAAGCCATATAAGCATTACGGACTCAAAAAGGTTATTTTTGCACTCGTTATCATAGTTGCCGTTTCGATTTCGTGCTATTTCAGCGTCAGAACGGTCCAGAAGGATACCTTTGAATATGATCAGAAGCAGTCCGGCTATGAGCTTTCAAAATTCAGCAACACGGGCTATTTAACCGTGCTTGACATCGACTATGTTTCAAGCATTGAATATGACCGCAACAATTCCGATACCTCAACAAACTATAAAATCATCAAGGATGAAACCAAACCCGTTACTTCGGTTCGCCAATACGCTCTGAACTGCGACGAAAACATTCAGATAATCAACATCGGAGCGAGCGTTACTTATGTTGACCCCAAAGCGTTTTATTCCTGCTGGGCGCTCAGGCAGATTGAGGTTGACGAAAACAATCCCAATTACTGCGACATCGACGGTGTATTATATAATAAGGATAAGACGGAAATTATCTGCCGTCCCTGCGACCATGACACATATCTTGCCGAAAAATACGGCTACGCAAAATATGACTCAAACGGCTACAGAATTGAGCCGACAGCCGAGGACGAATATTACGAGCAGTATGTTAAGGATGTTATGACATTCGTTGTGCCCTCAACGGTTGAAAAAATCGGTCAGCTTTGCTTCAACTATGCAAACATGACAACGGTCTATCTGCCCGAGGGGCTGAAAGAGATTGAAACGCTCGGATTTTTCGAGATTCCTCTGCTTGCAAATATCTACAGCTATAAATCCGACACAGAAATTACCGATTCGCATTTCACCTCGGAGGAAGCGCTCGGAGAAGTATATTTATCTCTGCCCGAAGGACTTCAAAAAATCGG
>JBJEQC010000185.1:3100-12319 GCA_051881555.1 Acutalibacteraceae bacterium | reverse complement strand
CAAAAAGGAAATCAATGATTTCAGGCCGGATATTGTCGGCGTTTCGGTTTTTTCCCTTAAAGCGTTTACCGATGCGGAAAAAATCACAAAAGCGGCAAAGAAATACGGCGTGCCCGTTGTGTGGGGCGGCATCTTTGTTTCGCTTGACGCCGAATTTACCTTTAAAAATATCGATATTGACTTTATTTCCATAAGCGAGGGCGAAGCCACATGGCTTGAGCTTGTCAACACACTTGAAGCGGGCGGAGACCCGACAAAGGTTGCGGGGCTTGCTTATCAGAAAGACGGCAAGGTACTATACACCCCGCAGAGAGAGTTCATGGATTTGTCTCTGCTTCCGCCGATTGATTTCACGCTAATTGATGTTGATAAATACCTCGGCGCAATGTACGGCTGCAAAAGAACCGCTCTGCTCTATCTCTCAAAGGGCTGTTTCGGTCAATGCACATTTTGCTTCAACAAAAGATTCCACCGCCAATGCTACCGAATGCGTCCCGTTGAAACCTTCCTGAAAGAAGTTGAATATCTGATTAAAAATCACGATGTTGATTGCATTTATGTTGCCGATGAGCTGTTTTGCCGCAACAGCAGCGAAATGCGTGAAATCTGCAAGGCTTTCAAGGAATCGGGACTTAATTTTAAATGGGGCGTTGAAACCAGAGTCGGCATTTTCGATAAAGAAGATTTCAAAATAATGAAAGATGCAGGCTGTATATGGGTAGCGTTCGGAATTGAAACAGGCTCGCCCTCAATGATGAAAAAAATCAAAAAGAATCTGCCGTTTGACAAAATCGAGCAGACCTTTGAGGACTGCAAGGCGGTTGATATTGTTTCGCTTGCAAACTTTATCATCGGCTTCCCCGACGAGACCGAGGAGGAGTTCCGTGAAACAATCGACATGGCAATGCGGATTGCAACAACTCAGCGAACCTTCTTTTTCTATATGCCGGGACCCGGCTCGGAGCTTTATGACGAGCTTGTTGCAAGCGGCCGCTACAAGCCGCCGAAATCATTCAGGGACTACACCCATATTAAATTCTTCTACTCCCCGAAGCCCAATTTTTCAAAAATCCCGTCAAGAGATTTAAAGGTTGTCAGGTCTTATTTCCTTTGGAAAGGCTTTTCAAGAAAATATTTTTCCGAAACCGCAAGGACATACGATATTGCCAAAAAAGATATTGTCGATGTTCTGAAACAGTTTAAGGGTCACGATCTGCGCTTTGCAATCCAGCTTATTCTGATTTCAGCCTATGAGTTTCTGGATATATTTTTCTATGCACATTTTTTCCCGTCAATCATCAAAAAATACAATATAAATCTTGAAAATGAGTAAAAAAGATGCACCGTTGCGTTGCGGTGCATCTTTTTATGCTCTTATTTGAATCTTTTGCCCATGCCGTATTTTTTCATAATCGACGGATAGGCATGGGAATAATAAATAATCGAAAACAGTTCCATGGCAGAGCTTATCATGGACATTATAAAGTCCTTGAGCTTACTGCGTTTAAGCTGTTTAAAAGCGTCGGTTGCAACTTTTTTTGCAAAGGAGAAATTGCCCGTATTTTTTGAAATGCTCTTTGAGGAAAAGCTTCGCCACATATACCACGAGCGGATAACATTCAGATCCTTTTCGGGAACGGTAGTGAAGTTATATTCATTTCTTTCAATCGGTCTGATATCCGCAAGCTGACTGAGGTCGCTGATTTTCGGATATCTGCCCTCCTCAATCATCCGATTGTATATATCCGAACCGGGCACAAGGGCAAAATAATTCAGGTTTATCAGGGGCGTTTCAAGCTTTTCAATCAGTTCAACCGTTTTGGCAACATCTTCAACCGTTTCATCGGGGAAGCCGACTATAAAAGACGCAATGGCGATAATTCCCGCCTTTCTGCAATCGCTGAAGGTTTTTTCAATCCTGTTGAACGGGATTTTTTTATTCATCTTCTGAAGTATTCTTTCGGAACCGCTTTCAACGCCGAAAAATACCCAGCGACAGCCCGAATCATACATATATCTGAAATCTTCCTCGTTGAAAACGCCGATTCTTGTCTGACAGCCCCAAACAAATTTAAGATTCAGGCTTTTCAGACTGTCGCATATCGTGCGCATTTCGGTGCGGTTGCCGCCCCACATTTCATCGGCAAAATAAACGCCGTCCATGCCGTAATTAGTGACAAGATATTTTATCTCATCCAGCACCGCCTGAAGCGGACGCTTGCGATAGGTGCAGCGGTGAAAATCCTTGTTGTAGCAGAACGCACAGTTATGTGGGCAACCCTTTGCGCAGTAAAGATAGAGCATTTTACTGCATTCGTATGAGGACTGAAAATACTTCGGAACATTAACCAGAGTCCAGTCAATCGGCGGGAGCGTGCCCAAATCCACAAAATCTCTCTGCGCCGTCAGCACGGTATTTCCCGATTCGTCTCTGAACGCAATTCCCGCAATGCCCGAAAGGTCTTTTTTGCCTTTTGAGAACATTTCAGCAAGTTCTTTCCATGTTTCTTCCCCCTCGCCTATTGAAACGATATCAACGCAGTCATGCTTGAGAACGGTTTCGGGAATCTCGGAGGCAAGCGGCCCGCCCCAGACAACGGGAATCGAGAATTTTTTTGCATATTCCGATAATTCAAGAGCGTCATAAACCGACTTGAAAGAAACGAGAGATATTCCGACCAGATCGGGAGCAACTTGTTCAAAAACCTTTTTGATTTTAACCTTTTCAACCGTTCTGTCATAGAGTCTGACTCTGTGCCCCTCCTCCAAAAGCGTGCTTGCAATTGAGAGAAGACCCAAGGGCGCCGTTACGGACCTTGAATATCCGACGGTGGCGGGATTTATCAGAAGTATATTCATTTTACACTTCAACTCACTTTATTAATAATGCGGCAGTTCTTTTTTATATTTCAGCCTGTAATTTTTCACATAGTCCTTGCCGAAGTGCGTCAGATAAAGCATGAGATAATCGCCCTCGGTGAAGGTGTGAGGCCACAGGCGGTCGGCGGTGTCGGCAAGAAACTTCTTTTCAAAGCGGTTGCGCCTTTCCTTGACCTGCTCCATCGTGCTCGAAAGGGAGCTGTATTTATAGGAAATATGAAGCTCGCCGTTTTCGTGAAATTCGGTTATATCAACGCTTTCCGCCTTATTTTTAAGAATTGCGTTTTTCTTCAGAGCAAAATTTGACGGAACGCAGGTGTCAACAATTCTGCTGTCATAAATAACATCAATCGTTGACTGAAGCTCCTCTTCGGTTTCTGTCGGAAAGCCGAGAAGAAAGGTAACAACATTCCAGATTCCCGCTTTTGAAGAATCTTCAAGAATTCTTTTGCGCTCCGAAAGGTCTATGCCCTTATTCATAAGCTCCATTATTCTCGGAGACTCCGATTCATAGCCCCACATCATATATCTTGCGCCTGAATTATACATATTTTTCAGCACATCGGCAGTAAACGCCTTTTCAAGCCTTGCAAAGGAGCTGTAATATATTTTAAGGTTTCTTCTTTTGACCTCCGAGGCGAAAGCATTATAGAATGCAGGGGGAACGGCTTCGTCAACAAAATTGAAATGGCTGAATCCGTATTTTTTATAAAGGTATTCAACCTCGTCAACCGCCCTGCCGACGCTCTTTATGTCATATTTCTGCTGACCCGTGTAAAAATCGCAGAAGGTGCATTTTGACCAGTAACAGCCTTTGCCGAACTGAACGGGAATAACCGGCTCGGGAGCAAGATATTTTTTGAAATCAAAGCAGTCAAAATCGGGATAATAAATTTTATCCATGTCGAGCAAAGGAGCTGTTTCGTTGGTGACAATTTCGCCGTTTTCATCGGCATAAACGAGCGAATGCACGGCGGCAATATCTCTTTTGCCCGCACAGTATTCCGCAAGCTCAACCGACGCAATTTCGCCGTCGCCGACAACGAAAAAGTCGCAGTATTCTTTGAAAATCGCAGGGATTTTTTTGAGATCCGGAGCAATTTTAAATATATAATTTCCTCCGAGGCATATTTTTGCCTCGGTTTTCATTTTCAGCAGTCGTGCAAGAGTCAAGCCCGGCACAACCTGACTGAGATCGGTTATTGAAATGTTAATAAGCGAATAACCCGAAAAGTCCTTTTCGTCAAGAATCTTCTCAAAATAGGGCAAAAACATATTCATTTCGCCGCTCTTGCATTGATAGTCAACATCGGCAAAGTCATAGGTCATTATGGGGTTTGCGATGAAATTGTCAATCATTATTCTCGAGGGCACATAAGGCAGAGAAGCAAGGTCGAGAGCGGAATTGATTATATCCTTTGCTTCATAAAGCTTTTCGGGGTCATAAAAAAGCTCTTTTGTTTTTATAACGCTGACAGCCCAATCAATTTTTTTGATTGTATTTTCTGCTTTTTCGCTGTCATATTTTATATAATCGCCGATAATACGCTTTCTGAGCTCCGAAGTCTTTCTGCGTTTTTCGTTGATATCCTCCGTCAGATCGCAGTCATATTCAAATTCGGAATCCGACAAAATCTTTTTTGCGTTTTCAAAGCTTTTTTCCGCATATTCGCCGTTCAATATATCGTTGAAAAACTCAATATTAAAATCATGGCTTTCAGCGTCAAAGCCCCTGCCCTTCAGCTGGCCGACAAGCAGAGCCGACGCAAGATAGGGGCTTGCGGGATACCACTGCGGAAGTGAAGCAAAAAGAACTTTCATTGCGTTTACCTCTTGATTAGTTTTTTCTTTGGAGAAAATCTGACCCTTAAAGCGGTTTTCAGATACAAAGCAGTTTGTTTGAAGGAGTTTTTGGATTTGCCCTCTGACCTGCCTGAGCAATGCACGGGGATTTCCCTGAACTTTGCTCCGAGCCTGAGCGGCGCAACCACAAGCTCAATCAGAAACGGGAAATTCAGCTCCCTGAAATCAATTGATTTATAAAGCTTTGTGGGCATCGTCTGAACGGGCAGAGTGAAATCCGTTAAATCGGATAAAAAAAGTACCTTCAAAAAAATCTGCGCAAGCCTGTTAAAGACTTTTCTTGCGGGGTCGTATTCATGGAAGCAGTTTTTTTCAAGCCAGCGGGAGGTCTTGATAATTGTGTCGGGCTCTTCCTTGGCTCCGTTTATCATTCTCGGTATGCAGTCAAGCGAAACGCCGAGATCACCCGGCAGAAGCATGATGTGAGACGATTCGGCGCTGTCAAACCCGTCACGGATTCCGCCGCCGATGTAAGGCCTTGTCTGAACCATTCCGAAAACCTTGCCCGGATATTTTCGGCTCAGCATGTCGATTGCTTCAACGCATTGAGCCGCCGCCTTTTTGGGATAAACCATCGTCACTCTGTCGATATCGTTGATATCACAGTTTTCCATGATATAGTCAACGGTTTTTTTCAATCCTTCGTTTTCATCGGTTGCGCCGATATATATAGAAACCTTTTCAAATTCCATAAATTCACCTGAATTCGGGGCATATGCGCTCATCCGATCTGTAGCCGCTGACATAGTCAAGTCCGTATTCTGAAAGATAGAGCAGTAAATGGTCAAAATCCGAAAATACCGCCGACCACAAAGAATTCTTGTTCGTTTCGGTCAGTTCAAACTGAAAGCTTCTGCGAAGCTCCCGTCTTTCCGCCTGAGAAATGCCCTGCGCCTCGTCCCTGTAGGTGGTAAAAAATTCTCCGTTTTCGGTGTAGCTGATTATTCCGTTTGAGCCGACGGTTTCCTTCAGCAGGGAATGCTTTTTAAGCGAAAAATTCGACAAGGTGCAGGAATTGATAATATCCCTGTTGTTTCTGATAACATCCATGGTCTGTCGGATTTCATCGGCGGTTTCGGTCGGATAGCCGAAAATGAACAGACCGTTATTCCATATCCCCGCCCTGTGAGAATCCGCAAGAATATCAAGCCGTCTTTCGGAGTTGATACCCTTGTTCATAAGCTTCATCACTCTCAGGGATTCGCACTCATAGCCCCACATAAAGATTCTTGCGCCCGAAGCATAAAGATTTTTCAGCACTTCGGCTGTGTAGCCGTCCTCAAGCCTTGCAAAGGAATAATAATTGATTTTAAGACCCGATTTTATGATAGCCAGCGCAAGTCTGTTATAGAATGCAGGCGGAATCGCCTCGTCAATAAACATGAATTTTGACGCAGAATATGTGTCAACATAATATTTTATCTCGTCGATTATACGGTCAATGTGTTTCGGGTCATAGCCAAGCTGACCGTAGGCATAATCGCAGAAACTGCATTTTCCCCAATAACAGCCCTTTGAAAGCTGAATCGGAAAGACCGGCTCGGGGGTGAGATATTCGGAAAAATCATAGTCGCTGAAATCGGGATAAGCAACGCCGTTGAGGTCAATATGCTCGCAGGTGAAGCTTGCCGAAACAACTTTCTTTTCGCTTTCGGAATAATAAGAAAGATTGGCGACATTCTCGATTTTTTCTCTGCCGTCAATATATTTGCACAAATCAACTATCGCTGTTTCGGAATCGCCTCTGAGCAGATAATCAATGTAATCCGTGAAAATATCCTCATACTTCAGCATATCCTCGCAAATCTGAGTTGCGTAGTTCCCGCCGAGAATGATTTTTGCGTTTGTCTGAGCTTTCAGCATTTTCGTGAGCGTGAAAACGGGAATAAGCTGGCTCAGATCGGTCATTGAAACGCCGATAATGTCATATCCTTGCTCAGAAATCTCGCCCGCTTTTTCGGCAAGAAATTCTCTGAACATGTTCAGCGACGGATCCTCGCACTGAAGCTTGATGTTCTCCCAATCGAGCCTCAGAAGCGGATTTGCAAAATAATTATCAAGATCTATTTCGTTCGGTGCAAAGGGCATTGAAGCCACACGCAGAGCAAGCTGAACCGTGCGCTTTGCCCGCATAAGCTTTTCGGGGCAGTAAAAATCGGGAGCGTTTTTCAGGGTATGCACCGCTTCGTCCGTTTCATTTATTACACGCTTGATTTCTTCCCCGTTTTCGGCATAAAACTTTTTTATTGTCAGATATTTAAGCCCCGAGTTCTTTTCCTCAAAGCTTCCGTTTTTCTTTATCTCTTCAAAATCTGCATTTGCAAACTTTTCTTCAAGCTCCGCAAGAATGCTTTTCGCACGGCTGTCGGCTTCGGCAAGATGTTTATTTTGAAGAATACGGTTAAAAAACTTAACATTAAGGTCGAGGGCTTTAACCTCAAAGCCCTCTCTTTTTATCTGCGCCGCAAGAAGCGGAACGGCAAGATGCGGCGAAACGGGATACCACTGCGGTGGCTGAATAAGCAAAACCTTTTTCATTCCGTCTCCTCCGAATAATCAATGCGGTCTCTCGGATTCACAAGCAGAGTTGCGCTGTATCGCTTGCCGAACCAGATAACCTCTCTTGCGTAGTCCGCCCAGTTATCAAAAAGCTTGTCCGATTTGACATGAAGAACAGATTTTATTTTTTTAAGCTCCGCTCCCTTTTCAAAATAAGCATAAAAATTCCAATCGGAGCAAACGGTTGCTTCATCCTTGTTCAAAAGCCTTATGAGCGAATACTGATAGTCGAGCAAGCCTTCAAGCAGCTCAGGCTCAATATCAAAGCTCTTTAAGAAAGGCATCATGTCGCTGCGGAATTCATCAAAGTGATAAACCATTTCAAGGAATGCGCCCTCCTCGAAATACCAGCCCGTTGAGCCGAAAACATCCCGCTGATAAGTCCAATCGGCGGTTTCGGTGTCATATTTTCTTCTGCTCAGGCTCTCGAAAAAGCCGTGAACAAAGCCGTCGCTTTCTTTATATATATAGCTGAAAAGGCGGTTATAAAAATCGTAATATGAAACGCCTTTTTCATTGTGAAGATAAATTGCAAAATAACGGAGCAGACCGAGATGGTGGAAGGTCTGCAAAACGACTGCGAACATGCACGCCCTGACCCAATCCTTTTTGGGCATTGTTGCGGTTTCGGTTATGATTTCGATATATTCCTGAACTCCGTTAAGCTCGGGGGTAAAGTGGATGCCGAGCTGAGGAATAACCGAAGTTTTGATTCCGAAGCGCTCCCGATAATCTTTACTGCTTATCAGAGTGTTCGGATAAACCTGACAGTCATAAACCGTCATTGAATTATTCTGACCCTTTTCAAGCAGGGTGCAGATTCCTTTGCAAAAGCTTTCAAAGGTTTCACCGGGCAGACCGAGAATAAGCTCCGTATAAGTCGGCACTCCTGCGGCGGTGAACTTTGCGTCGATTTCGGCAAAGCTTTCAAGAGTAAGATTCTTTCTGCCGATATTCTCAAGAGCGGTTTTATCAAGCGACTGATAGGCAAGCGTTACGCTTTTGTCAATTTGGTTCTTATTGAGAATATATCCCGCTTTGAACACATTTTCATTGCTTTCTTTTGCATAGCAGGGCTTGAAAACGCCGGGATAGCCGTATTTTTTCTTTTGCTCAACAACAAATTCCGCAATTTCAACATCACGGTCAAACATTCCGAAATTTGCATCTGCACAGTAGCTGTAGCTGATTTTATGACGAGCCGCCCATTCAATTTCTCTTTTGACCTTTTCTATCGGGAAAAGGCGCACCTTTTTTGTGCAGCTCCACTCGCAGTAAGCGCAGGAATATGGGCAGCCTCTGTTGGTTTCAATGGTTACATGATATTCGATGTTCGGAAATTCTGCCATAATTCCGTCAAAAATGCCGTCGGTATATGGCGACGGATAGCCCGAAATATCCTCGGGCACATAAAAATCGGTTGTAACCTTTTCTTCTCCGCTCCTGAAGCAAAGATTCGGAACGCTCTTTAAATCCCCGCCGTTTTCAAGCGTTTTCAACAATGCCGCCGTGCTCTCCTCGCCCTCGTTATACATTAGAAAATCAACATAAGGGCATCTGTCAAGCAGGCTTCCGTCTTTCTCAACGCTCGGTCCGCCGAAAACAATAATAATCCCGGGATAGATTTTTCTGAGCCTTTCCGCAAGAGCTTTATTATATTCAAAATTCCATACGCTGCACGAAAAAGCCGCCATGAACGGGCTGTCAAAGCGATTCAAAACCTTTTCAATCGGCTCACGGGCAGTAATAATATCGGGAATTTCATAATGCTCCGAAATCTCCGTGTCTCTTTTAAGGTATGCCGAAATGCACCCCATGGAATAAGGCAAAAACCACGGGGTTGCAAAAGACGAGCCTATTTGCAGTAAATAAACCTTTTTCTTCATTAAGCGGATTTCAACTCTTTCTTTAGGGTAA
>JBJEQC010000185.1:0-3000 GCA_051881555.1 Acutalibacteraceae bacterium | reverse complement strand
TCGGTAACATCATCTTTGTAAGACGCCCAGCCCATTCTGCCGTACCAGACAACGAATTTGCCGTAGTTGAACCAATCGGGAGCGGTTGCGCTGTCTTTCATAACAAGAGTGTGTTTTTTCTCTTTGAGGGGCGAATAATTATCAACATAAACATCGCTGAGATAGGTGTGGATGTCATGGCTAAGCTCCGCTCTGCTTTCGCTTTCGCCGGGCTTTCTGAGAATGCCTTTCTGATAAGCCAGCAGATCGGCGAAAATATCATCGTCAATTCCGAACGAACGGAGATAGGGAAGCATATCTTCATAGAATCTGTCAAGCTGAGAAATCATATGCAGAACAAGATATTCGTTATCATCCCAAACCATATCGCCGCACGGCTCGAAAAACAGCTTTTTGTTGGTTATGCCGAGCGACTGCTCCGTTGCATGTTCTTTTATTTCAAAATAGAGCTTTGAAGCGAAAAGCTCCGGGTTTGCTTCAAAATAATCTATCATTCCGTCATAGAATTTTTCGTAGGGAACGCCCTTTTCACAGTGAAGATAGATATCAAACGCACGGAGAAGACCGTTGCCGTGCAGAGCCTTTGCGATATAATAAAAGGTTGTTGACCTGACCCACATTTCACGGCTCATGGTGTTTGTTTCAACAACAATCGTGTTATACTCGGGGATTTCAAAAGCCTGATTTGCAAAATGGCTTCTGATAATTTCAAGGTCAACGGTTTTAATGCCGTATTTTTCAATGTATTCTTTCTGACCGATTGCGGCATTGGGCAAAAGAATACAGCTGTAAACCTCAAAAACGAAATGCTGACCCAGCTCAAAAAGCTTACCGATACCCTGAGTGAAGCTTTCGTATGTTTCGCCGGGCAGGCCGAGAATCAGTTCGGAATAAGCCTTCATTTTCTCTTTGTTATATGCCGCAAGCAAATTACGGTAAAAATCAAAATCCATGTTCTTGCGGTCTATATTTTCAAGAACCGTCGGTGAAAGGCTCTGGAAAGAGAGCGTTGCGCCGACACGGTCAAAATCAACCTCTTTGAATATCTTGATAATCTCAAAAACAACCTTGAAGTTGGTTTTTGAATAGTTCATTCTCATTCTTTCGGGATAACCCGTTTTTCTCTTTGCGTCGGCAAGCGCCTTGGCAATCTCAATGTCACGGTCAAACATTCCGAAGTTGCCGTCTGCGCCCCAGATGAAAGCAATCTTATGGTCGCTCATCCATTTTATTTCTTTTTCCACTCTGTCAAAAGGAAAAAGACGGGGCTTTACGCTGTGCAGACCCCAATCGCAATAGGCGCATTTATGCGGACATCCTCGGCTTGTTTCAAGAATTGCATTAAACGAAATTTCGGGATACTTTTCAATAACATCGTCAAACCATCCGTCAAGATAGGGTGAAGGATAGTCGAGAGTTTTCTGGCACTTTGTCTCGGTTCTTTTGTATCCGTCTGCACTGCGGAACGAAATGTTGCAGACGCCGTCAAGCGGCTTGCCCTCTGCAAGGGCTTCCATAAGAAATTTAGTGGTATCCTCACCCTCGCCGTGGCAGAGAATATCAATGTAATCATATTTTTCGAGGAACGAGAAATCGTCGGGAACATTGTGACCGCCGAAAACGATAACGCAGTCGGGGAATTTTTCTTTTATTGCTTTTGCAAGCAGCTTGTTATATTCGGTGCTCCAGCTGTAGGTGCTGAATCCGACCATAAACGGGTTGTCCATTCTCTCAACAACGCCGTCAACATTCTCTCTTAAAAAAATAAATTCTTTAAAGCAATAATTCTGCTTTACGATTTCGCTCTGCCATGCAGAAGCAACAAGAATACCCGCCGTGTAGGGCAGATAAGCATTCTGCGCCCCCATGCAAGCCGAAACATCAACCTGAACAAAATAGATATTCTTCATTTTTTCTCCTCCGTCCGCAGAAAACTGCGGTGTAACCGCTGTTGAAGCCAGTGTATAAATACATTAATAAAGAATCAATTAATTATATCATTGAGGCACTATACTGTCAAGGACAAATAATACCCTGACAGCCCCGGAAAATGTAGGCAGGAAAGCGGTACAAATAAAAAAATAATAGAAAAAAACATTGTGTTCTGCTATAATACTTTTGTTGTCGAAAATCCGGTTGAAACGGGTTCAACCCTTGAAAAATAACGGCTCGACTGACGCTCCCGTGACAAATCCAAGGCCGTGTGATATCATTTTTTCGGAGGTGGTCGAAATGATCAACAAAACAGCGTTCGGCAAATTTATGCGTGAAAAGCGAACGGAAAAAGGTCTGACACAAAGGGAACTTGCGGAGAAACTGTTTTTGAGCGAATCCGCAGTTTCAAAGTGGGAAATGGGAAAAAGTTATCCGGATATCACTATGATTCCGGATATATGCAAGGTTCTTGATGTATCCGAGCATGAGCTGATAAGCGGAGCCAACGATTCCGAATACAGATTGATGAAGAACGAATCAAGGCTCTACCGAAAAATTACCGAAACATTCTTTTGGGGCTTCACCTGCTCATACGCCGTCGCATTGATAATATGCGTTATCTGCGACCTTGCAATTAATAAAAGGCTGACTTTCTCAATTATCACGGCGGGGAGCCTGCTCGTTGCTTTTACATTTATTCCGACCTGCGTGCGGTTCACGCAAAAGCACAAGCTCGCCGTGTTTGCAGGGTCAACCTATCTGTCGCTTTCTCTGTTATTTTTAATTTGCTGTGTTTATTTCAGGCAAAATTGGTTTGCAAATGCCGTTCTCGGCACTCTGCTCGGCTATGCAATCTGCTTCGGACCGTTTTTGCTCAAAAAATATGTTCCCGAAAAATACGGCAAATTTATTCCCGCCATGTATTTTGCCGTCTGCTTCATATGCCTTATATTACTGCTTCTCGGCGTCAGAATCACGGTTGAATTCAGTCTTGCTCACAGCCTGCTGATAGTATTGTTCTCAATGATTCCGTTTGCCGTGACAGCGATTATGCAGATTGTTCCC
>JBJEQC010000184.1:0-2851 GCA_051881555.1 Acutalibacteraceae bacterium | reverse complement strand
TCTGAAGCACACCGTCATGAAAGTTGTCGACAGCCGCTCGGATTCTGAGAACCCTGACGATGTTTGCGTGCTTTTCCTCCGTAAGGTCATAGAAGAAAAACGGAATCGCAACAATAACCGCGCCGATGAGCGACAGCAGAGACTGATAGAAGAATATGTTGTTTCTCAGCTCGGTGCTTTGCAGGGCAATGGAGATATCGTCCGAGAAACCGACGCCGCCGAAAGAGAGGAACAGGGGCGTCAGCATGCCTGTGAACACGCCGATTACCGTTGTCACAATCGCCATATAGTTTTGCCAGAAGCCCTCGAGGCGTTTGCCGGTTTTCATCTGAATTTCGTCCATGATATCCGAAGTCATTATTCCCGTCAGGAAGTAGAAGCCGCCGAAAAATTGCTCAAAGAATGAGACAACCAGAATCAGAACAGGATTCTTGTGGAAAATGACCTGAAGCGCAATCATGACCACATATCCGACGCATGATATAATCATGAGTTCCCTTTTGCCCAATTTTTTGATAAGGAACGGCCCGACAAGAAGCGCAACGGCTATTGCATTCATCAGAATCGTTGAGCAGTAAAGGCCGACAACCGTTTTTGCGGTGTCGGAAACAAAGCTGTATTGAGTTATCCATGTTGTAATGTTGGCAAGATTTCTGATTGCATTGAAAGCGTTGAATATGGTGATAATCCAAAAGTATTTGCTTTGGCTTAAAAGCTTCATGCCCTCAACAAACCTGACCTTTGCAACATATTCCTGCTTAACAACCGTTCTTTCCTCGACTCCCTTAACCAAAAGAAGCACGAGCAATACGCCGAGAACGCCGCATATCGGAAAAATGATGCGATACATGTTAACGGCGTTCCAGCCGCCCTGCTTTGCAAAAAGCGTTCCTGCAAGAATGGGAAGAATAATATTCACTATTGAGCTGGGAAGCCCCGAAACAAGTCCTTTTATCGAGCCGATGTTTGCTCTCTCCTGAGCAACGGTTGAAATCGTCTGCTCAATGCCTGCAATGGACTGATTGAGAAGCGTGATAAAAAACTGACCTATCTGAATAAGAATAAAAGCCAGAAGAATACCGAGGTTAAAATCTATTGTTGAAGCTTCATATACTCCCATAACGGGGATTGCGGGGAGGGGAATGCTGAAAAGCTTGATGTTTATCCAGGAGGACGGTATGTAAGGAACAAAAGAAAAGCTTATCGCCGTGCCTATTGCCGACCACAGAAGAAACGGCTTGAACTTTCCGCTTTTGCCGTTTGAATTATCTATCATCATTGACAGAATTGGCGAGCGGACAATGGCGATAACGGAAGCAAATATAGTCAGAATCCAAGCCATACCCGTTGACATCTTGAAATAAGATATCATCAGGTGAACGCTTGTTGCAATTGTGGTGTACTGAGTTAAAACGCCGAGCATATTGGGGCTGCCGCAGCCTGCGGCAAATGCGGCAAATTCCTTGTAAGCAACCTGATAGCCCTCGGGCGGCTTTTTCCAATGGGATTTAAACTTGCCGATGCCGTTGACGATTTTTGTTTTCAGCGTTTCTTTTTCCTTGATATCTCCCATGAATATTTCCTCCGTGTTTATGTTGATTCATTAAGCGGTGTAAATTCATCTGCGGTTTTCAATTATCCGAAAGCCGCATCGCATTAAGAAGCCAAACGGCTGTCTGAGCCGCAAGGCTTTATGCAGAGACTTATAACCATTATAAATGATGATTTCAAACTTGTCAATTTAATATTAGCGTACAAAAATAATTATCATTTTCAGAAAAATTCCGTTAATAATTGTTGAAAATCAATTAATAAAGTGGTATACTACTGTTGCTACGCAGTTTAATATTGTCCCGAATAGGCATACTTTTGGTAAAAATGTATGTCTATGATGTCGTACCTATTTGGGATGAACTGTGTAGCAACAGAGTCGTAGGCTGCGTTTTTCGTGCGTGGCTTCGGCTGCGCACTTTTTAAATTTTTGAGGAGGTTTTCAAAAAATGAGAAGACTGTTAAAGAAATCGTTGGCTTTAGTACTTGCAACTCTAATGACAATTGGACTTTTGGGAGTCAAAGAGTTGGGCATTATTACACAAGCTTCATCCGGAGAATTATATGGAATAAGTGAATTGCCTGATACTATTCCTGATTATCCGTCTGAAGGTCAAAAATATTGGATTATATTCAATGAAGGGTTTCGCAACGATAGATTAGAGATGTCAACATTTGACGTTAGCGGTGACGAGTCTGATGTAAGAATAATTTGGAACGTAAATTTGCGTGTGGCTTCTTCAACAGGAACCATAAGCACTATCAATCAATTTAGCTATACGACAAACGAATGGAGAATGGATCGTACATATTCAATTTTGTCGGATAAAGCAACTAATGTTTTTGCAAGTAATGTTGATGTATATGATTCAGAAGGAAATAAAGTGATAGATGCATTAGACTGGTCTGAAATTAGAAAAGAAGAAATTCAAACAACCCCTTCCGACGACATAAAGCTCGTTCCTAATTTGGGGGCAAGAGACGAAAACAAAGAACCTATTTGGACATCGGATAATCCTTGCCCAACCGTTATTGACAGAAGCAGAGGCTATATTTACGGATTAAATGATTATTCAATAAGACTTGAAAAATATATTACCGTACAAGGAAACGGACATATCGAAACTATTGCTGTTGATGAGAACTTTGGACCTTATAAAGGAACCAATACAATAGTAAATGTTTATGACAATGAGACGAACGAAATTATTGAAAGCTTTCGTGTTGTGGTTTTTGGTGATGTTAACGGAGATTCTCTTGTAAGAAGTACAGATGAATATATCGTTGAACAGGAGGCTTT
>JBJEQC010000183.1:6546-12589 GCA_051881555.1 Acutalibacteraceae bacterium | reverse complement strand
TTTTAACGCAGTTCAGGCGAAAATAGACCGTTTTAAACCATATCGGGTTCGACTCACATCACCTTAAAATATCTGTTGACACGGCGGCTTTTTGGTGATATCATAGGTTTGCTAATTAAATATTGCGGTTTTCTTTCGGGAAAGTGCGGTGCAAATCCGTCGCAACAGCCATTGCCGTAACAGTCGGAATGCCGAATCCAAGCCGTGATGAAGTTAGTTACCTTCGGGCAGCGGAGGGTGGCATAACAATTTCAAAAGCTCTGATGCAGCAGGGTTTTCATCAATTATTTTGCCTCTCCGTTTTGAACGGAGGGGCATATTTTATTTCTGAAAGGAAGCAGAAAGAATGAAAAAAACTAACCTTGCAGCAAAAATCTGTTCTCTTGTCTTAGCGCTGGCGATGGCGCTGTGCTGCCTGCCTGCGGCATTTGCGGCGGAGGACGAAATCACGGTCAGCTTCAGCTTTTATGACGGAGCGGTTGTTATCCCCAAAACAGAATTGACGGTTGCCGACGGCATAGCCGAAAAATACGGCTACACCCTCTCTGAAAATGACCACAACGGAAATTCCGTTAACGGAATCACCGTTTTTGACGCCATCGTTGCCGCTCACGAAGCCTATTACGGCGACGCTTTCACAGCCGAAACCTGCGGAGATTATCTCGGCGTTTCCTACGGCTTTTTAAACAAGGCTTTCGGAAAAACCACCTCTGCTCTCGGCTTCTGCGTTAACGATAAAGTTCCCAACGACGGTATTTATGTTGATGCATACGGCGCTTACACGGGCTATGCCGCAGACACCGCTGTTATCTCAGGCGGCGATTATATTTCCGTTTATACATATCAGGACAGCTACTATGCGGATTATTATGTTACATTGGATAAAACAGAGATTGCCGCAGAGACCGACGAAGAATTTACCCTCTCTGCAAGCGGCATTGCAATCATGTATTACGGACTTTCAAAGCCCGAAGTTGTTGAAGCAATGACAAACCCGATGGAAGGTCTGACGGTTTATTCAACAAAGGATTTCAAGGCTTATTCATCTCTCGGAGTTTTTGATTCTGACGGAAATATTACTCTTTCATTCAGCGAACCCGGCGAATACTGGCTCTGCACCTCGGGCGATTTTGACGACCCGACTCTCGGCACGGTTCCCACGGTTGCCAATTGGTGCAAGGTTACCGTTACCGAAGCTCAGCCCGAACCCGAGCCCGAACCCGAGCCTCAGCCTGAGCCTGACACAAAAGACGCAATCTATCTTCCCAAAAACATCAAAGCTTCGCTGAATGCAAACCCCGATGAGGGAAGCATTGTATTAACAATTACCGTTGATTTTGCCGACATCAAGGGCAACGCTCCCGAAAAGAGCGAAGCTCTCACCCTTTCGCTCAACATCACATGGTTCAGCAGAATCATTGAATTTATTGCAGGTATTTGCAAATGAGAAAAACCAATAAGCTGATCAGTCTGTTTCTCGGCATTCTGATTCTCTGTTCATCATTTTCAATTCTTGCATTCGGCGAAATAACCGATGCAAAAACGCCCGTCAGCCAAAGCGAAGCAAGCCTTAAATGGTCACTCAAGCTCGGCAAAAGCTATCGGGATGCTCCGAGCGTTCCGAGCGTTGCCGACGGCTGTGTTATAACAATGAGCCGCAAAACGCTTTATAAGCTTGATGCGGAAAGCGGCGAAATAATCGGGCAGGCAGAAATGGCGGACGAACCGAGCTTCGGCTACACTCCCGCACTCATCGACGGCGGCAAAATATACTGCCCGCTCGAAAGCGGAACGGTTCAGGCGTTTGATTTTAACACTCTTGAACCGCTTTGGAAATTCAGCGACGCTCTCGGCGGTCAGTCGCTCACTCCGATAGTATCATTCGGCGGATGCGTTTACACGGGTTTCTGGAATGACGAAGAGCTTGACGGAAATTTTGTTTGTCTTAACGCCGAAAGCGGAGAATTATTGTGGAGTTATACCCAAAAAGGCGGATTATATTGGTCGGAATGCTTCGTCAATCAAAAATTTGTTGTTGTCGGCGGAGATAACGGTTCTGCCGAAGAAACAGCTCCGTCCGCTCTCAAATGCTTTGACAGACTGAGCGGCGAACAGATTGACAGCATTGAGATTATCGGCGATCAGAGAAGCGGAATCACGGAATACGGCGGAAAGCTTTTCTTCGTTACGAAAGCGGGATATCTCTATTCCGTTCCTCTCGGATCTGACGGAAAATTCGGAAATCCCGAATTTTTGAAGCTCACGGGAGCGAGCACCTCAACGCCCGTTATTTATAACGGCAGGCTTTATGTCGGCGTTCAGTCTCAGGGCTTCGGCGGCAAGGTTTTCGTTATTGATGCAGACACCTTGTCAACGATTTATTCGGCTGAAATGAACGGATATCCGCAGAATGAAATGCTTATTTCAACCGCTTTTGAGAGCGAGAGCGGAAATGTTTATATTTATTCGTCTTATAACTCCGCTCCGGGCGGCATAACGGTTTTAACCGACCGATCGGGTCAGACCGTGCCGATAACCGAACAGCTTTTTGTTCCCGACGAGGGGTCACAGGGCTACTGCATAAGCCCGATTTGCGTTGATGATAACGGAACTCTGTTTTATAAAAACGATTCCGGAACTGTTTTTGCCGTTGAAAGAGCTGAAAAAACAGCCGAGAAAACATTTTTCCAAAGGATTCTAGACTTTTTCAGGAAAATATTTGATTTTATTATTGGAATTTTCAGGTAACATAAAATGAAAAGAATTACTGCATTATTTCTTACATTTATCTTTCTTTTTGCCTGCGTTTCATGCCGAAAAGAAAGCGAAAATCAGGTTCAGACGAGCGAAGTCTCAACGGTATCAACTGTTTTGACCTCTGATGCGGCAGAAGCTTCTTCGGCAGTTTCAACCGAAACAACCGAAGAAGAAAAAGCGGTCAGCACGGCGCAAACAACAGCGATGCCGAAAACAAGCGTTAAGAACACGGTTAAATCAACTGCCGCTTCGGTTATATCGGCAGTTAAAACTACAACTGCGCCGAAAAAGACTTCTCAGCGCACAACCGTCAGAACTCCTCTGCCGACCTCGCCCTCAACCACAGCCGCTCTTTCAACCTTGGCGACAACCGTAACAATCGCTTCAACCTCGGCAAAGGCAACAACAACGACCCGAAAAGCCGAAACATCTCCTGCCGATTCGCCTGCGGTTAATCCGACCCCGACAGAGCCGCAAAAGCTTCGTTGCACGATTTCAATTGACTGTTCAACAATCCTCAATAATATGGATAAGCTCAAAAGCGGAAAAGAATTTTTCGTTCCCGCAGACGGAAAAATTCTGAAAACCGTAACTGTTGAATTTGAACAGGGTGAAACGGTCTTTGACATTCTGAAACGGGCTTGTGCAAACAATCACTGCTCGGGCAACTGCCAATACTGCCAAAGCTCGGGAATTCAGCTTGAATATTCATATTCGGGCGGATACGGCAGCTATTATATCGAGGGAATCCACCAAATCTACGAAAAAGATTGCGGCTCAAAATCGGGCTGGATGTTTAAGGTTAACGGCGTTTTCCCGAATCTCGGATGCAGTTCTTACACGGTCAGAAACGGCGATAAAATCGAATGGCTTTACACCTGCGACCTCGGCGAAGATATCGGAGCCGATGTATAACTTAAAACAAAACTGCTGACAATTCCAAGTCGGAAAAGTCAGCAGTTATTTTATTTATTGAGTATTTGATTAAGCCACGTTATGCACATATCGAACCAGACGGCGGCATGCGCGTTATAATCAATTTCAGCCTGAGTTGCATAAACCGAACTGTTCGCAAGTGAAAAACCGTGATATCCCTTTTGGAAAATGTGAACCTCAAACGGAACGCCCGCTTTGTTGAGAGCGTTGATATATGCAAGAGAATTGACAATCTGAACGCACGAATCCTCACAGCATCCGAAAAGGAATGTCGGCGGCGTTTCGCCCGTTACCTGACGGTCAAGCGGAATCATTTCGGTTGCAATCCTGCAATTTGTTTTGTCATTTTCAAGAATGCAGGGATAGCCGAGAATGCTTGCCGCAGGCTTCACTCTGCCCATAGTTGACAGAGCGGCGCACAGATGACCGCCCGCAGAAAAACCGATTGCCGCAACTCTTGATTTATCAATGCCCCATTCTTTGGCGTTATCATAAATCAATTCAAGGGCTTCCTCGGCTTCATTGAGGGGTCCCGGAAAATCCGCATTCCCCTCGCCCACCGAATATTTCAGCACGAAAGCCGAATAACCTTTTGCGGCAAAAGCCAGCGCAACCGGCTCGCCCTCACGGTCGGAGCAGTTATAATATGCTCCGCCGGGAATAACGAGAATTGCGGATCTTTTTTTTGAGGTCGGAATTTCGTCTGTAATCTGAGGAAGATAGCAGGTGAGCGTTGCGCCGTTATCGCCTATTGATTCGGTAAATACTTTCATAATATCACCGATTAATAGCTGACCTTAACGGTCTTGATTTCAAACGGGCGGAATGTAAGCTCGTTTTCTTTGACCTCGGACTGAACTTCTTCGAGCATGTTGGTGATTTCAACCTTCTTAGCTCCGCCGAAGAACTCTACGGGGCAGTTTGTAAAGCTTCCCTCAGCCTCATAAAGTCTTGCGATAAACGCATTTTCGCTGTCCTCGCAGGGCTTTATTGCTTCAACGATAACATTATCAGCCTTGGGAAGAACAAGCGCAACGGATTCATAATCACCCTTGCCGACAACAACGGGAACATTCAGCTCATATGCAGGCTTGATAACCTCGTTTGAGGAGAATCCGCCCATATGAGGCAGGAACGAATAAACGGTTCTGTGAATTCCTCTGTCGCCGTTGAAATCGGGTCTTGTGCCGCCTTTGTGGAGTGAAAGACGGATTTTGCCGCCCTCAACGCCGATGCCGTATTTGCCGTCGTTAAGCATTGCCGCTCCGAAGCGGGTTTCGGAAAGGTCGGTATACTTATGGTTAACAACCTCAAACTTCGCCTTCTCGATTGAATTGTTGCGTGTTGTCGGTCTGAGAACATTGCCGTACTGAATCTCATGGCGGGCAAAGTTGCTCTGAACAGATGTATCGAATGCGGTTTTGAGGAAGCGATGATTATCCTGCCAATCCATGATAGTGTCAAAGCGGATTTCTGCAGTATCGGCAAAATAGAATGCGTCCTGAGTGACGGTTGATTTCTTTGAAACCTGATATTTGCTTCTTATAACAAGAGCCGCCGCTCCGTGAGAAACAACTTCACGGCTGATAAGAGCGGATCTGTCCTCAAACTTGCATTCAAGGTCAGCGTCAACATCCCAGTTATCCCATGCGCTCGGAAGATCCTCAGCAATGAGGAAGGTGTTGAGCGGATATCCCTCTCCCCTGACCTGTCTGTTTGCGCGCTTATCAACGAGAGATGAAATATAGCCCTTTTCGTCAAAAGCGATTTCGGCAAACGGAGTTGAAAGCTTGTTTCCGTCAAGAACAATTTCGCTGTCTTTGCCCGCTTCGCCCTTAACAAGGTTAAGCTTAACGGTTGAGAATGCGGGAACGGTTATACCGCTGATGATAAGAACATTTTTGCCGTCAAGGTTCTTGTAGCTCTGCTGTTTGCACTCGCAGTCCGCAACAAGGCCCTCGGCGCACTCAATGAAAATCGGGTCGTTTCTGTCGAATGAAAGTGTGTTTGTGACCGTAACCGTCTCTCCGCTTCCGCTGACAGCTTCTTTTACAAGCTCTCTTGCGGTTTTGATTATATAGCCCGTTTCCTCGAGCGACTGAGCGTGAGCGGCGGGAATGCATGTGCCGGGAAGAATATCGTGGAACTGATTGATAAGCAGTTTTTCATAGAGCGGATGCGTTTTTTCATCGGTTGCCGCAACACCCGACTTAACGGCGTTATTAACCGTAAAATATTCAAGGTCACGAAGAGCAAGCTCCGCTTTTCTGTTGTTACGCTTGATGTTATGCTGATTGGTGAGCGTTCCTCTGTGAAGCTCAAGATAAAGCTCGCCCGCATAGGTTGAGGG
>JBJEQC010000183.1:0-6446 GCA_051881555.1 Acutalibacteraceae bacterium | reverse complement strand
TCGGGAGACGGCCAGCAATGGGTTTTGTTGAAATGGGTGAACACCTTTGTTCCGTCAATGCCCTGCCAATAGAAGGTGTCATAAGGGAAGGTGTTTGTATCGTTCCAGTCTATTTTGGTTGTCAGGAAATAATCAACACAGCAGCCTTTCATAATCTGAGGGATTGCGGCGCTGTAGCCGAAGGTATCGGGCAGCCAGAAGCAGTCAGAGGTAAAGTTGAAATGCTTTCTTGTGAATCTCTGACCCCAGAGGAACTGCCTTACCATTGATTCGCCCGAGGTTATGTTACAGTCGCATTCAACCCAGACGCCGCCGTTGGGCTCATATCTGCCCTCAGCAACCTTTTCCTGAATATTTGCAAAAAGTGAGGGATAATTCTTCAGAATCATGTCGGAATGGCATGCGGAGCTCTGAACGAATTTATATTCGGGATACTGCTCCATGAGGGATATCTGATTCGAATATGTTCTCGCACATTTCTTGACCGTTTCGGGAACATGCCAGAGCCAAGCGGTGTCCATATGAGAATGACCGATAAGACCCGCAAAAGGTGCTTCGGGTCCGTTTTTGACTGCAAGAGCTTCTTTGAGGAAAGGCTGAGCCGCTCTGAGAGCCTCACGGAAGCTTTCATCATCGGTATCTTCATATGAATAAAGCAGGCGTTTGTGAGCCTCGTATAGAGCGTTGACAAGCTCGCCTCTGCGGAAAGAGCTTTCATCAAGGCTTGCGGTAAGCTCATTGAGAACCTTTAAGTCAAAATAGAACTCCTGAATTTCATAATCCTTAACGCAGATGTCGATTCCGCCAAAGGTATATTTATAATCAAGCAAGGGAAGATTTTCAAGCGGAGCACAGCCCTTATAGGAGTGACCTGCGTAAACCTCGATTGCAATTTCGATTTTTTCGCCTGCGGCAACATTCATTTTCAGCAGGTCGCAGTAGTGATTGCCGTGACCCGTGAACACGATTTTGGTTGCAAATGTGCCGAACGGCATACCGTTGACCCAAAGAAGCGATTCATAGCCCTGAGTGTTGGGTCTGATGAAAAGATTTTTGCCGTCAAGCTCTGCGGGAACGGTAAATTCCGTCTTGAACCAGCAATATGCACCCTCGCCGCCCCAATTGAAGCCTTTTTCAACGGGCTTGAACAGAGAAGCGTCGGGAATAGCGTGGAGCCTTTCGGTCGTTTCATAAGCCGACGCGCCTGTTTCGGCAACCTTGGTGAAAATCATCGGCTCAAGCGTGTTCTCAAATCTTTTAAGCTTTGAGAGCATACGCCCAATTTGTTTTTCGGTGAACATTAATCAAAACATCCTTTCATTAGGGTACCGTAATAATCCGTATTAGGATTATCGCCGTTACCCTAAGCAATTGTTTATTCCTTTGGTTTGTTAAGCGGGCAGACCTTCATGCAGATTCCGCAGACTGCTCCCCTGCCTATTTTCTGAAATTTGGTTTTCATATAATTACTGCAGGCCTCGGGATCGAATATTTCTTCCCTCGGAGTTCCCGGCGTCCAATCGCCGCCCTTTATCGCATGAGCGGGGCAGGCTTTGACGCAGATATTACAGCCCGTGCAGGGGCTTTCCGCAAGCTTATTGTCACATTCAAACGGGCAATCGGTGAACAGAGTTCCGAGCCTTACAAAGCTGCCGTATTCATTATGAAGAAACAGCGAATTGCGCCCGACCGAGCCGAGCCCCGCAAAGCATGCGCCCTTTTTATGAGAATATCTCGCTTTATAATTCCAGCCGTCCTTATTTATGCTTTGTGAGGCGGCAACGGTTATATATTTGTATCCCCTGCTTTGCAGAAACATTCCCGCCTGCAAAAGCATTGCGTCAATAAAAGCGTTGACATTGCGGTAATGATTAAAATATGTGTGAGTCGGCTCGTCTTCGATTTCTTCAATTATGCTTTCGGACAGACGGGCAACGATGCTCACGCCGAACGGCAGAGCCTCATCGTCAACCTTAAAAAAGCCGACATCGGCAACTCCCTTTTCAAGCAAAAATGCTTTCAGTTCTTCCTGAACGCTCATTATTTAACCACCGCCTCGAAGCAGAGCCAGCCGCCGCTTTCGTGGCGTGCCTTAACCGCAAGTCCGTTTTCCTCAAACGCTCTGAGCACATCGTCCTCACGGGGTTCAATTATTCCCGAAGTGATGAAAACAGCACCGGGATTCATAAAGTTTTTAACATCTCTGCAAAGATTGATAATAATATCGGCAACAATGTTGGCAACGATGATATCGTATCTGCCCGTTACCTTATCGGTTGTCGAGCCCTGAAGAACGGTAAACTTCGGTTCATCAAAGCCGTTTGTTCTGCCGTTTTCCCTTGCGGTTTTAACCGCAAGAGCGTCAATATCAACGCCGATAGCCTTATCTGCGCCGAGCAAAAGGCTCGCAACGGATAATATACCGCTTCCGCAACCGATATCAAGCACGGTCTTGCCCGGATTTGCATATTTTTCAAGCGTTTCAAGGCACAGTCTCGTTGTGTCGTGAGTTCCCGAACCGAAGGCAAGACCCGGCTCAAGATGAAGCACAGCTCTGTTGCCTGCGTCATATTCCTGCTCCCAGACGGGGCGGATAAGCAGTCTTTCGCCAATGGGCATGGGCTTGAAATACTTTTTCCAATTATTCTCCCAATCCTCATTTTTGCAGGCTGTTCTGTCAATTTCGGCTTCAATTCCCTCGGCTGAGTATCTCTCGGTCAGGAACGAAACAGCTTCGGCAGGATTTTCTTCGGGAGAAATATAAATATGCACTATGCCCTTTGTTCTGTCTTTTGCAAGCAGATCTTCATCAATAAGATCAATGCCTGCAATCTCCCAAGCCTCCTGCTCCAGAGTTCTGTAATCCTCGATATAGATTCCGTAGGGAACTACCATCTGAGCAATATCGCCCGCACGGTCAACATCGTCTGCGTTGACCGTGATTTTAATTTCTGTCCAATCCATTTCTTTCTCCTGTTTAATATCTGTTATGAACATCCTCCGCAAAGCAAAGCATATCTTTGACCTCGACAACCGTTCCGTCGTCAAGAACGGCTTTTCCGCTGAGCTTACCGAAAACCTGATGCTGATCGGTGAGCATAAACTTGACATCAACCTTTGCGGATCTGTCGATAATGGGCTTGAAGCTCATTTCAAACCTGCCGTCGCTCGATGTGAAAGTCCACGGGTCTGTGTAGCCGGTTGCGGGTATGTTGAATTTTACATCGTCTATTTTATGACATTTTCCGTCATAGAAAAGCATGTTTTCGCTGGCGGCGGTGGTATCGCCGAAGCCGTAGCCGATGTTGAAGCCGAAGGAGTGGCCGTCGATATCGCAGTTGCCCGAGCCCCAATACCATCTGTTATCGTAAGTCCAGACACCTCTGCCCCAATCGAGAGTTCCGAAATCCGTTGACGGGTCAAAAACATATTCTTTTCCGTCAAGCGAAACTCTGCCGCTCGCTCTCATGCAGTTGACTTTCTGATTGTAATAGAACGCCGTGCTTTTCTCTTTCCACGGAGTTGCGATAACCATTGTGTCCATATCGGGCTGTTCAAGCGTTATGTCGCAGGAAAGAGTTTTGCCGTTTTGGAATTTGCGGTAATTGCATAAAATTCTGCGTTTTCCGGGAGAAACACGGTATTCAAGGTCAAGCTGTTTGTCGTGATATTGGGTGTTGCCCTTCGAGCTGACCGACGGGAGCTTGTATTTGCCCATGGGGAAGAGATTGAAAATTGTCTTTGTGTGCTCGCAGGGTACGGAGAAATCAAAGAGGGTCACCGACTGAAGCCCGAAATATCCGCAATCAGAAATTGTGAATGCAACGCCGAAATTATTTTTCGGTGAAAGAACAATGTAATAATCCCATTCTTTGATTCTGCTCTTTTTAGCTTTAATCGCGTTGCGGTCATAGACCTGATAAAGCTGCTTTGACCAACCGGGTTCTCTCAGACTTCCGTCTGCTTTAAGCAAAGGCTGAACTGCTGTTACTTCATGGTTTCTCATTTTTGTTTCCTCCCTTAAAAATTTTATGTTTTTTCACGGCAGACGCCGTGCATATTACATAAGCTCAACACCGCCGCTCCACTCTCTGCCGTGGTTATAGAGATTTCTGTTCTCAAGCGCCCACTGGCGGGGAGTGAACGCCCCTTTGTCAACGGCTTCAACGGCATTACGCATTTCATAAAGCCTTGCGTCCATAAGGTCAAGCTGAGAAAGCAGCTCGGCTTCAATGAACATCGGCAGCTTTGCCGCCCCGAATTCGGGCGTGCCGTGATGCGATATAAGCATATGCTCAACAAGGTTCAAAGTATCCTCGCTGACTCCGTTTTCTTTTCCGATTCTGTCAACGGTTATTGCACCCATCACCAAATGCCCGACGAGATTGCCTCTGACGGTGTATTCGCTCGCTATTCCCGTTTCGGATGATTTCAGCTCATCGATTTTTGCAATATCGTGGAGAATTGCGCCCGCAAGAAGCAAATCACGGTTAACGAATCTGTAAATCCCGCAAACACATTCCGCCATGCGGATAATGGAGAGCGTATGCATGAGCAGTCCGCTTCTGACGGCATGGTGAAGATTCTTTGCCGCAGGCCAATAGATCATTCTGTCTCTGTATTCGTCAATAACGGCATTAACAAGCGTTTTCAGCTCTTCATCCTTGAACGAATTGACAACTTTTTCGATTTCCGCAAGCATCACGCCGCCCTCAAGACACGCCGAGGGAACATAATTCTCAATCGAAACATTGTCCTCGGGCAGAACCTTTCTGATTCTCTCAACACGGAACTGCACGGAGTCGTTAAACGGAACAAAAGTGCCTCTGACTTTTACAAAATCATAGTTATTGAAAGTATTTGAAGGGCTTTCTTTATAGTCCCAGAGCTTAGCGTTGATTTCGCCGCCGTTATCGGCTAGGGTCATATCAAGATAAGGAACGCCCTTGGCAGTCTGCTTTTTTTCAACTGATTTAATCAGGCAAAAGCCTTCATGGGCTCCCGAGCCCGCAAGGGGTGTGAAATTCATAGTCAGTCTCCTTTCGGATAATCATAGCTGTAAATATTGTATCATATATAAATAAAAAATACAAATAATAAATTTATTATTTCTGCCGAAATACTATTGACAAATGAATAATAATGAATATAATAATTGGTAAATAGTTAGTTCTCGGGGCGGGGTGCAATTCCCCACCGGTGGTCAAAGTCCACGACTCGCATTTTATTGCGACTGATGCGGTGAAATTCCGCAACCGACGGTTAAAGTCCGGATGAAAGAGATGCTGATTGATTAAAGCATTGCGCCCTGCATTTCTGCAGGGTGTTTTCTTTTTTCGGCGGCATACCGAGCGAAAGGAGATAAAAACAATGAAAAACACATCAGCAAACAAGGTTCTCAAAACGGCAATCATGGCAATGCTCACGGCAATTTCAATCGTATCGCTCTACATTATCCGTCTGCCGCTGATTCCCGCAGCGCCGTTTCTCGAATATGACGCCGCCGACATTCCTGTGCTCATCGGCTCAATGCTTCTCGGCCCTGTTTCGGGAATGATAGTTCTGCTTGCGGTCTGCCTTATTCAGGCATTAACCGTCAGCGCATCAAGCGGATGGATAGGCTTCTTGATGCACTTCCTGGCTTCAGGCGTTTTCGTGCTTGTTTCTTCAATAATCTATAAGCACAAAAAGACAACCGTGGGGCTGATAATCGGTCTCATTGCAGGCTCTCTTGCAATGACTGCAGTAATGATTCCGCTGAATCTTGTGTTCACGGGTATTTTCCTCGGAAACGGCACAAAAGCGGTTGTTTCAATGCTTATCCCCGCCATAATTCCGTTCAATCTTATGAAAGCGGGCATTAACTCCGCAGTAACCTTTGCCGTTTACACTCCGATTTCGGGAATACTTAAAAAATATGTCAAAACGGAGAAAAAATAATGATAGTTCACCCTATTCCTCCGCTCTTTAACGAAAGCTCAAAAACGCTGATTCTCGGCTCGTTTCCGTCGGTTAAATCAAGAGAAACCGCTTTCTTCTACGGTCACCCTCAGAACAGATTCTGGGCAGTCACGGCGGCAGTTTTCGGCTGTGAAAAGCCAAAAACAATTGATGAAAAAAAGGCGTTCATTCTCTCAAACGGGCTTGCGCTCTGGGATGTCATCGGCAAATGCGAGATTGAGGGCAGCGCAGACAGCACGATTAAAAATGTCACGGCAAACGACCTGAGCATTATTCTTGACAGCTGCCCGATTGAACGTATTTTTGTTAACGGGAGAACGGCGGAAAAATATTATATCAAATATACTTACCCGAAAACGGGCATAAAGACGGTGTGTCTGCCGTCAACCAGCCCCGCAAATGCCGCATGGAGCCTTGAAAAGCTTATCGGCGAATGGAAAGTAATATTATAAATTCGAATTTATAAATTCGAATAAAGCAAGGCG
>JBJEQC010000182.1:0-2897 GCA_051881555.1 Acutalibacteraceae bacterium | reverse complement strand
GCGCAGGTTCCCGCTTTCGGATCCTGGAATACCCTGCCTATCTTCTCGGCACGGCGGTATTCATTCATTTTTGTTATGTCTTTTCCGTTGAAAATAACCTTGCCGCTGTCGGGAGTGAGCGAACCGCAGATGAGGTTCAGAACCGTGGTTTTACCGCTGCCGTTTGAGCCGATAACACAGACAAATTCGCCGTCGTCGATTTTAAGGTTGAAATCCTTGAAAAGCGTTGTCGCATCGGGAGTTCCGACATTAAAGGTCTTGCAAATATTCTCAAGCTCTAACATTCTTCTGCTCCCCTCTCTTGCGGATTGCGCCGCTGCCGACAAGCGCAACGGTGAACAGTGCCGCCATGATGATTTTATTGTATGCCGACGGAACGCCGAGCAGAGTTGCAATGCCGAGACAGCCCTGATAGATAACCGAGCCGAAAATAACCATTGTAGTCGGCTTCATAAAGCGGACTTTTCCGAAAACCGAAAGCCCGATAATCAGCGAAGCAAGGCCGATAACTATCATTCCGATG
Organism: Acutalibacteraceae bacterium; assembly: GCA_051881555.1. GTDB lineage: Bacteria > Bacillota > Clostridia > Oscillospirales > Acutalibacteraceae > CAG-177. Next base: position 2,374 of record JBJEQC010000182.1, on the reverse strand, counting down.
CCCATGCCCTGATTGACATTGTTGCGGCTCTGGACTATCAATGCGCCCGAAACGGCGGCAAGTCCGTTGCCTATAGCAAGGCCGAGAACCTTATAAAAACGCTGATCCTTTGCGAGCATTGTAACATACTGTGAATTGCTTCCCGTTGCTCTGAGCATAAGCCCGCTTTTGGTTTTGAGATAAAGGTCAAGCAGGATTTTGCAGATAACGGCGATTGCAAAGAAGGTTATCAGTCTCTGAAGATTGAAGCCTTTGAAGTCGGTCGGGAGCAGGTTTGCGGGGAAAGAACGAAGCAGGGTCGGAACCCCTCTGCCAAGGTCAATTGTTGAAAGAGCGCCGTCTCCCGCAAAATTGCCGCCCATGCCGACAACCGTAACAACGAGGTTGACGGATATCAGCGCAGTTGAAACAAGGATTCCGCAAAGCAGAGGCCTGATGCCGAGCTTAACATGCAGAAGCCCCGTTACCGAGCCGAAAATGAACCCGGTAACGAAAGAGGCAACGAGCGCAAGCCACGGGTTAATGCCCGCCCGGACAAGCAGACCGAACACAACGCCACCCGAAAGCACCGTTCCCTCAACCGTCAGGTCGGGGAAATCAAGTATCGTATAAGAAATATAGTATCCCATAGCGAGTATGGAATACATAAATCCGTCTTGAAGTATTACATCAATTGAGCTGAGTATGGCAGACATACGCTGTCCTTTCCGTGATAACCGCCGCTCAGCCAAAACCGAACGGCGGTAAATCTACACTTAATTATTTGTTTGTGGTAACTGTTTCTGCGTTTGCGTAAGATTCGGGCATCTCCATGTTGAACGAAGCAAGAACCTCTGTGTTAACAACGGGAGTTGCGTCGGATATTGTCTTAACGGGCATATCGGCAAGTGAAGCGCCTTCAAGAGCGTCTGCCGCCATGTCACCCGTTACCTTGCCGAGAGCAACATAATCGATTGAAACCGAAGCAAGGCATCCGTTCTTGACCTGCTCAACCTCTGAGCCGTAAACGGGGATTCCTGCGGCGTTTGCTGCGTCAAGAACAACGGAAAGATTGTTAACAACCTTGTTGTCGGTGAAGTTGTTGAGGCAGTCAACCTTTGCTGTCAGAGCAGCGGCGGCTGAGGGAATATCGGCGTCATTCTGAATGCTCTGGGGAACGATTTCGATTCCGTAGGGCTTTGCGGCTTCTTCAAGCAGAGCAAGCTGAGCGATTGAATTAGCCTCGCTTGAGGTGTAAAGCACGCCGATTTTCTTGACATCGGGCTGCATTGAGGTTATAAGCTTGAGCTGAGCGTCCATATCGAGAACATCCGATGTGCCCGAGCAGTTGTAACCGGGATTTTCAAGGCTCTGAACAAGGCCGACGGAAACGGGGTCTGAAACTGCGCAGAAAACAACGGGAATATCCTTGGCTTCGGCGGCCGCAAAAGCGGATGAAGCGGCGGGAGTTGCAATGGCAATTATCATATCGTAGCCCTGAGCAGCAAACTGGCTTGCATAGGTTGAGCAATCGGAATCGGCGGCTGAATCGGAGCCTATCTGACGGGTTATCTCAACTCTGTCACCGAAGCGGGCTTTGAGAGCCTGCTCAACGCCTGCATAGCAGTTGTCAAGCGAGGGATGGCTGATATACTGAACAACGCCGACCTTGAAGGTATCGGCAGTATTTACGGCTGATGCGTCGGAAGAATCCGTTGCGTCGGGAGTTTTGCTTCCGCAGGATGCGAAAAGAACGACTGAAAGAGCAAGAACGAGAAGAATTGATATAAATTTTTTCATGGTGATTATCTCCTTAAATATGTTTTTTTCAAATTTTTTGTTATTTGGCGGTTAAAGAATTATCAAGCTTTCGCCATCGTCTTTTTAAAATAAACATATGCGTTCTCCTTTGCCTGAAAATAAAAAAATCTGCCCCACAAAACATGGGACAGAATAATCATCTGCGGTACCACCCAAATTCGTATGCTTGGCATACGCTCTCAACCGTGTACTGACATACACTTGCGCTCTAACGGTCGCTCACCGTCTCCCCTAACCGAAATCGGCTCGGTTTGCCCTCCGAAGTCCATTCACCCTCGCTGCCGTTACCGCAATCGCACCGTCTGCGGCTCTCTTTGAACGCTTAAACGAAAGTTACTACTCTCCGTCACAGGTTTCTTTGGTATGGTGAAATAATAGCACAACGGTTTTCGCTTGTCAAGGCTTTTTTTGAAAAATTTTCAGCCTGCCTCCGCTTTCGGGTTAAGCGACGCTTTCGCCTTTATTTTATGTTTTTCAATAAAATAAAAAGCAAAGTGAACGAAGAAGGTTATGCTCCATGAAATCGGATAAGCCCAATAAAGATTGATGAGCGTGGGATTGAGCGGAAATACCG
>JBJEQC010000181.1:0-12634 GCA_051881555.1 Acutalibacteraceae bacterium | reverse complement strand
AAAGCATAACCAAACTGAGCGTCTTCGCCGATTTCGCTTGCATTCATAAAATAGCGTGCGGTTGAAATCTCGTCAACGCAGAATGTCTCTTTATAATTGATAAGATGAGTTTCATAGGTTGAGGTGTCGTTTTCGTTTATCGTTATAACTCTGACGCCTCTGTTGTCATCCGAAAGATTGAAGCCTGCGGCGGGGGTTTCAACAAGGTCGATGCCCTTGTATCTGACTCCGAAGGTGTTTGCGTGATTGTGACCGAAGAAAATGGCTTTAACATCGCCTTGCTCGACCATCTTTTCAAACTGAGAGCTTTTAACTGCTCCGCAGTCGGGTGTTTCGTTATATTCACCGAAAAGCCATTCTCCGTTTTCAACCGCTTCATGGATTTCGGAAACGGCGATATGCTGAAACGCCATCGACGGAACGGGCTGACCGCCGTTTGCGGCTTTAAGCTCGTCTGACAGCTTGACATAATTTTCAACCTGATCGTCACGGACATAGTCAAAGCCGCCGATTTCGTTGTCATACATGTTTGAATCGAAGAACCAGAAGTTATATGCAACCTTGCTGCCGTCCGATGAAAGAACGGGCAGATTGTAGTTACCGCAGCCGTATATTTCTTCACCCTCGTCAAATCCGATGAAGACGCTGTAGCGGCTGTAGTATTTCATCTGAGTTTCCTTGTCAACTCTTCTTTCGCCGTCATGATTGCCGAAAACCGTGGCAACGGGAATACCCAGCTTTTCAAAAACAGACATGACATTGTTGATTCCCTTGCGAACCTGATATTCGGCAATTTCCTGAGTTGCCGCCTTGCCGCAAGAGGATGCTATATTGTCGCCGCCGAGCACGATAAGGTCAGGCTTTTCGCTTTCGCAGATTGCTTCAAGATAATCGGCGATTGCGGGAGCCATATAAGGCGTATCCTGAATATCGGCAACAAAGAGAACCTTAAAGCTGCCGTCGGAGTTGAATTTAAGCTGTGTTTTTTCGCATGAACAACAATTTGCAAAAGCTCCGATACTCAGAGCGGAAAGGAGCAGAATGACAGCCGTCAAAACGGAAATAATCTTTTTCAAAATTTTACCTTCTTTTAATTCAGATTGCGAAAATATTACGGGAGCATGATTTTCCATGCTCCCGGATTGCTTTTACATTGCCTCAACGATAGCCTTGGTGTCTCTTGCAATAACAAGCTCCTCGTTGGTGGGAAGAACGAAAACTCTGACCTTTGAGGTCGGAAGTGAAATTTCGCCCTCCTTGCCTTTGCGGAGAACCTCATTCTTAGCTTCATCGATTTCAACGCCGAGATATGTAAGATTCTTGCAGACATCTGCACGCAGATCGGTTGTGTTTTCGCCGATGCCGCCCGTGAATACGATGGCGTCAACGCCGTCCATTGCGGCAACATAGCTGCCGATAACCTTGCGGACCTGATATTTCAGAATGCTTCTTGCAAGGTGTGCTCTCTCGTTGCCTGCTTCTTCGGCGGCAAGAACGTCTCTGTCGTCACTGCTGATGCCTGAAATGCCGAGAACGCCTGATTTCTTGTTGAGAATTTCGCTTGTCTGAGCGGGAGACCAGCCCTCTTTTTCCTGAAGGAAGGTGATAACCGAGGGGTCAACTGCGCCGCAGCGTGTGCCCATGATGAAGCCGTCAAGTGGGGTAAGACCCATGCTGGTGTCAACACATTCGCCGCCCTTGACTGCGGTTATTGAAGAACCGTTGCCGAGATGGCAGGTGATGATTTTAAGATCCTTGATGTCCTTGCCAATAACCTCTGCACAGCGGGCACTGACAAAGCGGTGAGATGTTCCGTGGAAGCCGTAGCGGCGAACCTGATATTTTTCATAATATTCATAAGGAACGGGGAAAATATAAGCCTCGGGGGGCATTGTTGAATGGAACGCATTGTCGAAAACGGCAACCTGGGGAAGATCCTTGCCGAAAACATCAATGCAGGCTCTGATGCCCTGAATGTGAGCGGGATTGTGAAGGGGAGCAAGGTCGCAGAGGCTTTCGATGCCCTCGATAACTTTTTCGTCAACGAGCACGCTCTTGTTGAAAAGTGCGCCGCCCTGAACTATTCTGTGACCGACAGCGGCGATTTCCTCAAGGCTGTCAATAACCTTTGCGTCGCCCTCGGTGAGAACCTTTTTAACCTCAAGAAAAGCCTCGGTGTGATTCTTGAATTCAACCTCATAGCCGAATTTTCTGCCGTCAGCGGTTGAGCCGCCGATTTTGCCGTCAACGCCGATTCTTTCGCAGTTTCCTTTTGCAATCATTTCCTCGGTGTCCATATCAAAAAGCTGATATTTGAGAGAAGAACTTCCGCAGTTAATAACAAGAACTTTCAATTTCAACACTCCTATTAAGAGAATATTTAGCTTGATTTAAGCCTGTAACTGTTATATTATATACTTATCGGATAACTTTTTCAAGCATTTTATTAAAAACAATTTATATACGGAGAGAAACGCACATGAATACTGCGGGAATTATAGCCGAATACAATCCTTTTCATAACGGTCACGCTCATCTTGTTCAAAAGGCGAGGGAGGCGGGAGCGGACTGCGTTGTTGCGGTTATGAGCGGAAATTTTGTTCAGAGAGGAGAGCCTGCCCTGTTCAGCCATCCGATAAGAACAAGGGCGGCGCTGATGAACGGAGTTGACCTTGTTTTGCAGCTTCCCGTCATTTATGCTCTTTCGGGCGCTCAGAGCTTTGCTCAGGCGGGTGTTTCGGTTCTTGAAGCTCTCGGCTGTGTTGATTCGCTTGTTTTCGGCTCAGAATGCGGAAGCACCGAGCAGATAACAGAGGCGGCGATTGCACTTTCTGGAGAAGAAATAAAGCCGCTGATTTCGGAGGAACTCAGCAAGGGCATTTCCTTTGCTTCGGCAAGAGAAAATGCTCTCAGGCGAATCAGTCCGAAAAGTGCGGATATAATTCAAAAGCCAAATAATATTCTCGGCGTTGAATATGTGTCTGCAATCCGCAGAATCGGCGGCGGAATGAAAGCCGTGACCTTTGCGAGAGAGGGAGCGGAGCATGATTCCGCCGAAGCCGGCGGCTGTTATGCCTCGGCTTCAATGATAAGAGAGAGTTTCAAAAGCGGAGAGGAATGGAAAAAATATGTTCCGAAGAATGCGGCGGAGCTTTATTCCGTGGCTGAGACGGCGGATATATCAAAAATTGAAAGAGCAATATTATACCGATTGAGAACCGCAGATGCGGAGGAGATTTCGCAGGCTCCCGATGTCAGCGAAGGCATTGAAAACCGTATTGCTTCTGCGGCGGCTCAGGCAACAAGCCTTGAGGAGCTTTATTCGATTGCAAAAACAAAAAGATATTCCCATGCAAGAATCCGCAGAATTGTTTTGAATTTCTTTCTCGGAATAACCTCAAAGGAGCTTGAAATTCCCGTGCCATATATCAGAGTTATGGGTTTTACCGAAAGGGGAGCCGAGCTTATCAGGGAGGCTCGGGAAACGGCTCGCCTGCCGATAATAACAAAGGCGGCGGATATCCGCTTGCTCGGCGGCGATGCTCAGACGGTATTTTCGGCGGAATGCAGAGCGGGCGATATCTATTCGCTGTGTCTGCCGGGCGTCAGACCCTGCGGAGATGAAAAAAGCTGCAGACCCATAATTTTATAAGGATTAAAGATTTAAAAAACCAACAGAAACCGATTGCAGACTGTTTTCCGAAAGAAAACGGTCTGTTTTTTTATTCCGACAGCAGATTTTCGGCTTGAAAATACTGTAAATAATTATTTTTAAACAAAAGCGGTGAAAAGCAGAAAATTTATCGGCAGAATCAACAAAACGCAAAAAATACTTAACAAAAAAATTTTGAAAAAACATTAAAATTTCGTATGAATGCACAAACTATCTGTTTTTTATAAAGTTTTTTATAAAATGGGGTTGACAATTTGACTTTTTGAGATTATAATGCTATCCTGCATATTATAATGGAATATATTCACTTATAATTTAATAAAATCTGTCTCTATTTTATTAGATTATAAGAGAAATTCCTGCAATAAAATTCGGCTTTCCGAAATGGAAATGGAAGATTAAAAGAAACGGAGTGATTTAGCCTAATGCTGAAAATGAATCCCGTTAAACGAGGAAGCTGCACCCGCATGAGCTTCGGAAAAATCAAAGAGGTTATGGAAATGCCCAACCTCATTGAGGTTCAGAAGGCTTCATACCAATGGTTCATTGAAACCGGGCTCAAGGAGGTTTTCCGTGATACTGCGGACATCACGGATTACACGGGCAATTGGGTGCTGAGCTTTATCGATTATCGAATGGACGACAAGCCCAAGTATACCGTTCGTGAGTGCAAGGAGCGTGACACAACCTACGCCGCACCCATGAGGGTCAGAGTCCGTCTGCAAAACAAGGAGACGGGCATCATCAAGGAATCCGAAGTATTCATGGGCGATTTCCCGATCATGACAGAGAGCGGAACCTTTGTCATCAACGGCGCAGAGAGAGTTATTGTTTCTCAGCTTGTCCGTTCGCCCGGCGTTTATTACGGAATGACCCATGATAAGACCGGTATTGAGCTTTACACCAGCACCATCAACCCCAACAGAGGCGCATGGCTCGAATACGAAACCGATGCAAACGACATATTCTATGTCCGCATCGACAAAAACAGAAAAATCTATATCACTACGTTTATCCGTGCTCTCGGTCTGAGCTCAAACGACGATATCCGCCGTTTCTTCGGCGAAGATCATAAGCTTGAGATGACGATGGAAAAGGACGAGACCCGCAACACCGAAGAAGCTCTTATGGAGGTCTTCAAGAAGCTCCGTCCCGGAGAGCCCGTCACTCTTGAATCCGCTCAGCAGCAGATTGACAATCTTTTCTTCGACCCCCACAGATATGACATTTCCAGGGTCGGCCGTTATAAATACAACAAGAAGCTTTCAATGCTCAACCGTCTTCCCGGCTGCACGGTTGCTCAGCCTGTCATTTCCGAATATACGGGCGAGCTTATTGCCGAGCCCGGCGAGGTTCTGACAAAGCAGAAGGCTATTGAAATCGAGCAGGCAGGTGTTATGAGAGTTGTCGTTGCCTGCGAGGACGGCACCGAGCTGTTCGTTATCTCAAACGGCATGGTTGAGCCCGCAGCTCTCCTGCCCGCAGAAATAACCGCAGACGAGCTTGAAGAAATCGGAATCAACGAAAAGGTTCGTTTTTCGGTTCTTCACGAAATACTTGAAAAATGCGGCGACGATAAGGAAGCCCTGCTTGCCGAAATGGCTGAGCGCTGCGACGACCTTATTCCCAAGCACATCATCGTTGACGATATATTTGCATCCGTTAACTATGTCAACTGCCTGACCAAGAGAGTCGGCAATGTTGACGATATAGACCATCTCGGCAACAGAAGAATCCGTTCCGTAGGCGAGCTGCTTCAGAATCAGTTCAGAATCGGTCTTGCAAGAATGGAGAGAGTTGTCAGAGAGAGAATGGCAATTCAGGCTCAGGAGGATGAAGATAAGATCACTCCGCAGACTCTTATCAACATCCGCCCCGTAATGGTTGCAATCAGAGAGTTCTTCGGCTCTTCGCCGCTCTCTCAGTTCATGGATCAGTCGAACCCGCTTGCAGAGCTTACTCACAAGCGCCGTCTTTCGGCTCTCGGTCCCGGCGGTCTTTCAAGAGACAGAGCCGGATTCGAGGTTCGTGACGTTCACTATTCGCATTACGGCAGAATGTGCCCCATTGAGACCCCCGAAGGTCCCAATATCGGACTTATTTCATATCTTGCTTCTTTCGCAAGAATCAACAAATACGGCTTCATTGAAGCTCCGTTCAGAAAGATAGACAAAGAGACGGGCGTCGTTCTCGACGAGGTTGAATATATGACCGCCGACACCGAGGATGAATTCATCGTTGCTCAGGCTAACGAGCCTCTTGACGATAATAACCGCTTTGTCAAGCCGAAAATCACCGCAAGGTACAGAGACGAATTTCTTGAAATCGACAACAACATGGCGGACTACATGGATGTTTCGCCCAAGATGGTTGTTTCGGTTGCAACGGCTCTCATTCCGTTCCTTGAAAACGACGACGCCAACCGTGCCCTCATGGGTTCAAACATGCAGAAGCAGGCAGTTCCGCTGCTTAAGACGGTTGCGCCCATCGTCGGAACGGGTATGGAATATAAGGCTGCCGTTGACTCGGGCGTTACCGTTCTTGCAAAGAAATCCGGTATCGTAACCAAGGTTTCGGCAGACAGCATCGAAATGAAAAACGATGACGGAACCATGGATCAGTATGAGGTTATCAAATTCATGCGTTCCAACCAGGGCACCTGCGTTAACCAGCGCCCGATAGTTTCGGAAAATCAGAGAGTTCAGGCGGGCGAGGTTATCGCCGACGGCCCTGCAACCGACCACGGCGAGCTGAGCCTTGGCAAAAACGCCCTTGTCGGCTTCATGACATGGGAAGGCTACAACTACGAGGACGCCGTTCTTATCAACGAAAAGCTTGTCAGAGACGATGTTTACACATCAATTCATATTGAAGAATACGAGACCGAAGCGAGAGACACCAAGCTCGGACCCGAAGAAATCACAAGAGATATTCCGAATGTCGGCGATGACGCTCTCGGAAATCTTGACGACAGAGGAATTATCAGAATAGGTGCCGAGGTTCACTCGGGCGATATCCTTGTCGGTAAGGTAACTCCCAAGGGAGAAACCGAGCTGACGGCTGAAGAAAGACTTCTCCGTGCAATCTTCGGCGAAAAGGCAAAGGAAGTCAGAGACACTTCTCTTAAAGTTCCTCACGGCGAATACGGCATTGTTGTTAATGTTGAAGTTTTCACAAGAGAGAACAGCGACGAGCTTTCACCCGGCGTCAATAAGGTAGTTCGCTGCTACATTGCCCAGAAGCGTAAGCTTTCGGTCGGCGATAAAATGGCGGGCCGCCACGGTAACAAGGGCGTTGTTTCAAGAATCCTTCCTCAGGAGGATATGCCCTTCCTGCCCGACGGCACACCGCTTGATATAGTTCTTAACCCCCTGGGCGTTCCCTCCCGAATGAATATCGGTCAGGTTCTCGAGGTTCACCTCGGCTTTGCCGCAAGGTCGCTCGGAATCAATGTTATGACCCCCGTTTTCGACGGCGCACATGAAGAGGATATCACCGAAGCGTTCAAGGAAGCAAACCGTGTTGCAATGGAAAAGGCGGAAAAAGAGGCTCTTGAAAAGGGCGTTGAGTTTGACCCCTCAAAGGTTCCCCAGCTTCGTCTTGACGGCAAAACTATTCTTACCGACGGCAGAACCGGCAGAAAATTCGATAATCCCGTTACCGTCGGCGTTATGTATTATCTCAAGCTTCATCACCTTGTTGACGATAAGATTCATGCCCGTTCAACAGGCCCCTATTCGCTTGTAACGCAGCAGCCTCTGGGCGGTAAAGCTCAGTTCGGCGGTCAGCGTTTCGGCGAAATGGAAGTTTGGGCGCTCGAAGCATACGGCGCAGCATACACCCTGCAGGAAATTCTTACCGTCAAGTCGGACGATGTTGTGGGCAGAGTCAAGACCTACGAGGCAATCGTCAAAGGCAAGAATGTTCCCACGCCCGGTATCCCCGAATCCTTCAAGGTTCTCATCAAAGAGCTTCAGGCGCTTGCGCTTGACATTAAGGTTCTTGATGAAAACAATGAAGAAATTGATATCCGTCAGTCATTTGACAATGACGATGTCGGCTTTGTTTCGGACGACAAGGCGTTCCAGAATGTCAATGACGCCGAGCAGAGCGACGAGTTCTTCGTTGATGAAGAAAGCGAAGAAAATGACATATTCATCAGAGATTTTGACGGCGATGACGATTCTTATGATGATTTGCAGGATGAAATGGATGTTGAAGACTTCGGTCTTGACTTTGAATCCTCGGAGGACGATTATGAATAATCGCCGTTTTCCCAGAGTAACTAACGGAAGGGGCATCGTTTGATGGAAAATATTGAATCAAACAGCAATCTTACTTTTGAATCCATAAAAATCGGTCTTGCTTCGCCCGATCAGATCAGAGAATGGTCTTACGGCGAGGTTAAAAAGCCCGAAACAATAAATTACAGAACTCTCAAGCCCGAAAAGGACGGTCTTTTCTGCGAAAAGATTTTCGGACCCACGAAGGACTGGGAGTGCCATTGCGGAAAGTATAAGAGAATCCGCTACAAGGGCAAGGTCTGCGAACGCTGCGGCGTTGAAATAACAAGGTCAAAGGTTCGCCGTGAGAGAATGGGTCACATTGAGCTTGCGACTCCCGTCTCACATATCTGGTATTTCAAGGGTATTCCCTCAAGAATGGCTCTTATCCTTGATATCTCCCCCAGAGACCTTGAAAAGGTTCTCTATTTCGCAAAGCATATCGTTATTGATCCCGGCGATACGCCGCTTGAGAAATTCCAGACCCTTGAAGAAAAGGACTATGAGGAATACCGCCTGAGATACGAGGACGATTTCAAAGCGGGTATGGGCGCAGAGGCTATCAAAGAGCTTCTTGCCGAGATAGACCTTGACGAGCTTTCGGAAAAGCTCAAGGAGGAGATGCAGTCCGCTTCGGGTCAGAAGAGAGCAAAGGCTCTCAAACGCCTTGAAGTTGTTGAAGCATTCAGGCAGTCGGGCAACCGCCCTGAGTGGATGATTCTTGATGTTATCCCCGTAATTCCGCCTGAAATCAGACCAATGGTTCAGCTTGAAGGCGGCAGATTTGCAACCTCCGACCTCAATGACCTTTACAGACGGGTTATCAACAGAAATAACCGTCTTGCAAAGCTCATGGAGCTCGGCTCCCCCGAAATTATTATCAGAAACGAAAAGAGAATGCTCCAGGAAGCCGTTGACGCCCTTATCGATAACGGCAGACGCGGCAGACCGGTTACCGGCCCCAACAACAGAGCGCTTAAATCTCTTTCCGATATGCTTAAAGGTAAGCAGGGACGCTTCAGACAGAACCTTCTCGGCAAGCGTGTTGACTACTCGGGCCGTTCTGTTATCGTTGTCGGCCCCGAGCTTAAGCTCTATCAGTGCGGTCTCCCCAAGGAGATGGCTCTTGAGCTGTTCAAGCCCTTCGTTATGAAACGCCTTGTTGAAACCGAGGTTGCGGGCAATGTTAAATCCGCCCGTAAGATGGTTGAACGCTCAAATCCCGCCGTATGGGACGCTCTTGAGGTCGTCATCAAAGACCACCCCGTTATGCTGAACCGTGCGCCTACGCTTCACAGACTCGGCATTCAGGCGTTTGAACCCGTTCTTGTTGAGGGCAGAGCAATCAAGCTTCATCCCCTTGTTTGTACGGCATTCAACGCCGACTTCGACGGCGACCAGATGGCGGTTCACGTTCCGCTTTCGGCAGAGGCTCAGGCAGAGGCACGCTTCCTTATGCTTGCCGCCAACAACCTCCTCAAGCCCTCTGACGGACGACCCGTTGCCGTTCCCACTCAGGATATGATCCTCGGCTCTTATTATCTGACAATCGTTAACGACAATAACCCCGAGAACTCAGATTATAATCCCGACGATCCCTATGAGCCGGGCGCTCCCAAAGAGTTCATCGACGAAAACGGCGACAAACATTATATATATAAGACATTCGGCAGTGTTGACGAGGCTATGATGGCATATGAGGAGGGCGATATCGGCCTTCATGTCAATGTCAGAATCCGCATGACCAAAGAGATTAACGGCGAAAGCGTTACTCAGCTTGTTAAAACCACTCTCGGCAAGGTCATATTCAACACTCCGATTCCTCAGGATCTCGGCTTCATTGACAGAAGCAATCCCGAAAACTACTTCACCCCCGAAATCGATGTTCTTGTTAACAAGAAGGTTCTCGGCAAGATCATCGACCGTTGCATAAAGGTTCACGGAACTGCGGTTGCGGCGGATGTTCTTGACAAGGTCAAGGCTCAGGGCTACAAATATTCAACCTGCAGCGGTATCACCGTTGCCGTTTGCGACGCAACCATTCCTCCGCAGAAAAAGGCTCTCCTTGATCAGGCGGAAAATAAGGTTGCAAAGATTTCAAGGAACTACGAAAGAGGTCTTATCACAAACGATGAGCGCTCCGAAGAAGTTATCAAGGCTTGGGAAGACTGCACCAAAGAGGTTGCTTCCGAGCTGAAGAAGAACTTCAGAAGATTCAATCCCATCAACATGATGCTTGACTCCGGCGCCCGCGGTAACGATTCTCAGCTTCGTCAGCTTGCCGGTATGCGCGGACTTATCGCAAACACCGCAGGTAAGACAATCGAGGTTCCCATCAGAGCTAACTACCGTGAAGGTCTTAATATTCTCGAATACTTCATTTCCTCCCGCGGTGCCCGTAAAGGTCTTGCCGATACGGCTCTGCGTACCGCCGACTCGGGTTATATGACCCGCCGTCTTGTTGATGTTTCGCAGGATGTTATCATCCGTGAGGAGGATTGCCACTGCACAGACGGTATCAATGTCTATGATATTTATGACGGCGATCCCAAGTTCGGCGGCAGAAAGATAGTCGGTCTTGCAGAAAGACTGACGGGCAGATTCCTGCTTGAGGATTATGTTGACCCCGAAACAGGCGAGCTGCTTGCTTCAAAGGACGAAATGATGACCGAGGCTATTGCCGAAAAGGTTGCTTCAAGCGTTCAGAAGGAGCATGACAAGAAGGTCGAGGCAGGCATTATCCCCGAAAGCAGCAGAGCTCAGATCAAGATTCGCTCCCTGCTTTCATGCTGCTCCGAGCACGGCGTTTGCATCAAGTGCTACGGCGCAAACCTTGCAACGGGTGATCCCGTAACAGTCGGTGAGGCTGTCGGTATCATCGCTGCTCAGTCAATTGGTGAGCCCGGTACTCAGCTTACAATGAGAACCTTCCACACCGGCGGCGCAGCCGACCAGTCGGATATCACGACCGGTCTTCCCAGAATCGAAGAGCTGTTCGAGGCACGCAAGCCCAAGATGCTCGCCATCATGAGCGAAATCGACGGCGTAGTATCGTTCCGTGAGATTAAAAAGAGCCAGCATGTCGTTGTTACTGCCGATGACGGTGAAGAAAGGACATACCTTATTCCCTACGGCTTCCGCCTCAAGGTTGAGGAGGGTCAGCGAATCTCCAAGGGCGCTCAGCTCACAGAAGGTGCTCAGAATCCTCACGATATTCTTGCAATTCTCGGCGTTGAAGCCGTTCATGACTACCTCATCAGAGAAGTTCAGAGAACCTACCGTATGCAGGGTGTTGATATCAACGATAAGCATATCGAGGTTATCGTTCGCCAGATGATGAGAAAGGTCAGGGTCTCCGATGCGGGAGATTCCAAGTTCCTGCCCGGCTCAGTTGTTGATAAGATTGATTTCCGTCTTGAAAACGAGCGTATCGCAAAAGAAGCCGCCGAAAAAGGCGAGGAGCCGAAGCTTGCTCAGGCAATACCCACTCTTATGGGTATCACCAAGGCTTCTCTTGCCACGGATTCGTTCCTTTCAGCCGCTTCATTCCAGGAGACGACAAGAGTTCTCACCGATGCGGCAATCAAGGGCAAGACAGATCCTCTCATCGGTCTCAAAGAAAATGTTATTATCGGTAAACTGCTTCCTTCGGGAACCGGCATGAAATGTTACAATAATGTAATTGTTCATAAGGCGGCTTCTGATGTCAATATTACCGAAAATGAAGAGTGATTTTTGTAGAAAGTGTTGACAAACAGCGTTAACATGTGATAAAATACAAAATTGTGGTGTCAAAATCCCTGCTTCTTTGCAGGAGCAGGGATCAGCACGATATAATATTTTCAAAGAAAGGAGAGAAAATTTTTGCCTACCTTTAATCAGCTTGTTCGTAACGGCAGGGAAACACTTGAAAGAAAGCCCAAGGCTCCCGCTCTGCTGAAGGGTCTGAACTCTAAGAAGAATGTTCTTACCGATCAGGATTCTCCGCAGAAGAGAGGCGTCTGCACCGCTGTTAAGACTGCAACCCCCAAAAAGCCTAACTCGGCTCTTCGTAAAATCGCAAGAGTTCGTCTCACAAACGGCATTGAGGTTTCAGCTTACATTCCCGGTGTCGGTCACAACCTTCAGGAGCACTCGGTTGTTCTCATCAGAGGCGGCCGTGTTAAGGACCTTCCCGGTGTGCGTTACCACATCATCCGAGGCACGCTTGATACCCAGGGCGTTAACGGCAGAATGCAGGCCCGTTCAAAGTACGGTGCAAAGCGTCCCAAGGCAGCGAAGAAATAATGCTGCGAATTTTTGAGACAAATCTTCTTGCAGGCTGAAAAAGCAAAAAGCTTTTGATCAATGCAAGGTATATTATATATTATAGTATGCCTCAGCGTTGGCGCCACGGGAATTTGTCACTCGAGTACCTATGATATCATTACTATGAAGGAGGGAAGCGACGTGCCAAGAAGAGGCCAGATCGCAAAACGTGATGTTTTGCCTGATCCGCTTTACAATTCAAAGCTCGTAACACGTTTGATAAACAGTGTTATGTACGATGGTAAGAAGGGTGTTGCACAGAAAATTGTGTACGACGCATTCGACATCGTAAAAGAAAAGACAGGTAAGGAACCTCTCGAAGTTTTCGAGGCAGCTATGGAAAACGTAATGCCAGTTCTTGAGGTTAAGG
>JBJEQC010000180.1:0-12672 GCA_051881555.1 Acutalibacteraceae bacterium | reverse complement strand
ATACATTCCCGTATATGACTTTTCGCAGGCGGCAACCTCTTCGGGTGTGCCCTGTGCAACGATTTCACCGCCGCCGTTTCCGCCCTCGGGGCCAAGGTCGATTATGTGGTCGGCAACCTTGATAACATCAAGATTATGCTCGATAACGATAACCGTGTTGCCGCTGTCAACAAACTTCTGCAAAACATCAATAAGGCGGTGAACATCTGCCGTGTGCAGACCCGTTGTCGGCTCGTCAAGGATATAAACCGTTTTGCCCGTTGAATGCTTTGAAAGCTCCGTTGCAAGCTTCACCCTCTGCGCTTCGCCGCCCGAAAGAGTCGTTGCGGGCTGACCGAGCTTGACATATCCCAAGCCGACATCATAGAGAGTTTTAATCTTGCGGTGAATCTTCGGAATGCTCTCAAAGAAATTCATAGCTTCCTCAACCGTCATATCAAGAACATCGCTGATGTTTTTGCCTTTATAATGCACCTCAAGCGTTTCCCTGTTGTATCTTTTGCCCTTGCAGACCTCACACGGAACATAGATATCGCTCATAAAGTGCATTTCAATTTTAACGATTCCGTCTCCCTGGCAGGCTTCACAGCGACCGCCTTTAACATTGAATGAATAGCGGTTCGCCTTGTAACCCCTTTTCTTTGAATCGGTCGTTGAAGCGAAAAGCTCTCTGATATCCGTGAAAACGCCCGTGTAAGTTGCAGGGTTTGAACGGGGAGTTCTGCCTATCGGTGATTGGTCGATGTTTATAACCTTGTCAAGATATTCCGTGCCGGTGATCCTGTCGTGATTTCCGGCAATTTTTTTTGCGTTGTTCAGCTCCGTTGCAAGGTGCTTGTTGAGAATTTCATTGACAAGCGACGATTTTCCCGAACCCGAAACGCCCGTTACGGCAATGAATTTTCCGAGCGGGAACTCAACATCAATATTTTTAAGGTTGTTTTCTTTTGCGCCGTAGACGATAAGCGATTTGCCGTTTCCCTCACGGCGTTTTTCGGGCACGGGTATAAACTTCTTTCCGCTGAGATACTGACCCGTTATCGATTTTTCGCAGTTAATAATATCGTCAACGCTGCCGCAGCAGACGATTTCGCCGCCGTGAATGCCCGCACCCGGGCCGACATCGACAATGTAATCAGCCGCACGCATTGTTTCTTCGTCATGCTCAACGACAATGAGAGTGTTGCCGATGTCACGCAGATGTTCAAGAGTTTTGAGCAGCTTTGCATTGTCACGCTGATGAAGCCCGATGCTCGGCTCGTCAAGAATATAAAGAACTCCCATGAGCGAAGAACCGATCTGAGTTGCAAGGCGTATTCTCTGCGCCTCGCCGCCCGAAAGCGTTGCCGAAGAACGGGCAAGGGTCAGATAATCAAGACCGACGCTCGAAAGGAAGCTCAGCCTGCTGCGAATTTCCTTGATAATCTGCTCAGCAATCATGGTGTCACGCTCGCTGAGAGAAAGCTTATCCAGAAATTCTATTTCATCATTTATTGATTTTCTCGAAAATTCATCAATGTTGATGCCGCCGACGGTAACACCTATCGACTCCTTGCGAAGCCTTGAGCCGCCGCATACGGGGCATTCAACCGTTGACATATAGTTTTCAATTTCCGCTCGGGAATATTCGCTTGTAGTCTCTTTGTATCTGCGTTCAAGGTTGTTGATTATGCCCTCAAAGTCGGTCAGATAAGTTCCGCTGCCGTATTCGTTTCGGCGTTCGAGCTTTATTTTTTTGCCGCCCGTGCCGTAAAAAACTACATCCTTTGCTTTCTTCGGCAGTTGGTTGAAAGGCGTATCAAGCGAAAAGTCATAAGCCTTGGCAAGTCCTTCAAAATACATTTGAGCGATTGTGCCGCCCTCCGATGACGACCAGCCACTTGCCTTGATTGCGCCCTCTCTGATTGAAAGCCTGCCATCCGGAACGACCATTTTCGGGTCGATTTCCATAAAAACGCCGAGACCGCTGCATTTCGGGCATGCGCCGAAAGGATTGTTGAAAGAGAACGAGCGGGGTTCAAGCTCTTCAATGCTCACTCCGTGCTCGGGGCAGGCGTAGTTGAGCGAATAGAGCTGTTCTTCGCTGCCGATTACATCAACAAGCAGCAGACCGCCGCTGAGATTGGTGGCGGTTTCGATTGAATCCGCAAGCCTTGAGCGGATACCGTCTTTTATCACAAGTCGGTCAACGATAACCTCAATATTATGCTTGATGTTCTTTTCAAGCTTGATTTCTTCGGATAAATCGTAAATTATCGAGTCAATTCTGACCCTTGCAAAGCCGCCCTTGCGAACGCTCTCAAGCTCCTTGACATATTCGCCCTTTTTTCCTCTTGCAATCGGCGACATAACCTGAATTTTCGTGCCCTCGGGCAGGGAAAGCACCTGCTTTGTGATGTCGTCAACGGTCTGCCTGCTGATTTCTCTGCCGCATTCGGGGCAATGGGGTATGCCGACCCTTGCGTAAAGCAGGCGGAGATAATCATAGATTTCCGTCACCGTTCCGACTGTTGAACGGGGATTCTTTGAGGTCGTTTTCTGATCGATTGAAATTGCGGGAGAAAGCCCGTCAATGCTCTCAACATTCGGCTTTTCCATCTGACCGAGAAACTGCCTTGCATAAGACGAAAGCGACTCAACATATCTGCGCTGACCCTCGGCATAAATTGTGTCAAAAGCAAGCGAGGATTTGCCCGAACCCGAAAGACCCGTGAAAACAACGAGCTTGTCTCTCGGAACGGAGATATCAACATTTTTAAGATTGTGTTCCTTTGCACCCTTAACTGTCAGGAATTTTGATGCCATATATTATTTACCTCTTCTGAGTTTTTCAATTCTGTCACGCAGATATGCGGCGTGTTCAAATTCAAGAATCTTTGCCGCCGCCTTCATCTCGGCGGTAAGCTTTATAATAAGCTGTTCACGCTCTTTCTTGCTGAGCTTGGAGACTGCCTTTTCTTCGTCGCTCTTTGCCGAAATCTCTATTATCTCGTGAACATCCTTAACTATCGTTTTCGGCACGATACCGTGCTCTTCATTGTATTTCATCTGCTTTTTGCGGCGGCGTTCGGTTTCGGTTATCGCTCTTTCCATTGACGGAGTTACGCAGTCGGCATACATGATAACCGTTCCGCCTGCGTTTCTTGCGGCTCTGCCTATCGTCTGAATGAGCGAGGTTTCGGAGCGCAGGAAGCCCTCCTTGTCGGCGTCGAGAATCGCAACGAGCGAAACCTCGGGGATATCAAGACCCTCACGGAGCAGATTTATGCCGACAAGCACATCAAAATCGCCGAGCCTAAGCCCTCTGATGATTTCCATTCTCTCAATCGTGTCAATATCGTGGTGCATGTAGCGCACCTTGATATTCAGATTATCGAGATAATCCGTCAAATCCTCAGCCATGCGTTTGGTGAGGGTCGTAACAAGCACTCTTTCGCCCTTTTCGGTGCGGATATTGATTTCTGAAACGAGGTCGTCAATCTGACCGTCAACGGGTCTGACGGATATTTCGGGGTCAAGCAGACCCGTCGGTCTGATGACTTGCTCGGCGATTGCGGCGCTCTTTTCTTTTTCAAAATCGCCCGGCGTTGCGCTGACGAAAATTTTCTGACCGATTTTTGAATAGAATTCGTCAAAGGTCAGCGGTCGGTTGTCATAAGCCGAGGGCAGACGGAAGCCGTATTCAATAAGGCTGTCTTTTCTTGCCCGGTCGCCGCCGTACATCGCCCTGACCTGTGGCAGAGTGACATGGGATTCGTCAACGAAAAGGATAAAATCATCGGGGAAATAATCAAGCAGAGTGAATGGAGCGGAGCCCGGCTCTCTGTCTGACATAACCCTTGAATAGTTCTCAATGCCCTTGCAAAAGCCCGTTTCACGCAGCATTTCAATGTCGTATTCGGTTCTCTGCCTGATTCTCTGAGCTTCGAGCAGTTTGCCGTTTTCTTCAAAAAATTTAACCCTGTCAAGCATTTCGGAATAGATTTTTTCGATTGATTTTTCAAGCTTTTCGGGGGAAATAACATAGTGAGATGCGGGATAAATTGCGGCATGAGAAACAACATTTTTAACCTGACCGGTCAAAGCATTGATTTCGCTGATGCGTTCAATCTCATCGCCGAAAAACTCAACCCTTATTCCGTTTTCGTTTGAATAAACTGGGAAAATCTCAACAACATCGCCTCTGACCCTGAACTTGTTTCGGCTGAAATCAATATCGTTGCGTTCGTATTGGATCGAAACAAGCTTTTCAATCAGCTCATCACGGCTCTTTTCCATGCCGGTGCGCAGGGAGATAACCATGCTGCGGTAATCAATCGGGTCGCCGAGGGTGTAAATGCAGGAGACGCTGGCAACGATAATAACATCACGCCTTTCGGACAGAGCCGAGGTCGCAGAGTGGCGCAGTTTATCAATTTCATCGTTGATTGCCGAGTCCTTTTCTATATATGTGTCGGTGGTCGGAATATAAGCTTCGGGCTGATAATAATCATAATATGAAACAAAATATTCAACGGCGTTTTCGGGGAAGAACTCGCGGAACTCCGAGCAAAGCTGCGCCGCAAGGGTTTTGTTGTGGGCAAGCACAAGTGTGGGTCTGTTGACCTTTTCGATGATGTTTGCCATGGTGAAGGTTTTGCCCGAACCCGTAACGCCGAGAAGCGTTTGTTCGGCATAGCCCTTGTTAAGCCCCTCAACGAGCTGTTCGATTGCCTGAGGCTGGTCGCCCATAGGCTTATATTTTGAATGAAGCACAAATTTATCCATAAAAACCGACCCTCCGTCTATGAACAAATGTTCTAACCGATTATATCACATTCTGTTTTAAATGTAAACCTTTTATTTAAAAATAAACGAAAAAAACAGCTTTATTAACACTTTTCATAAAGAAAAAGCGAAAATCTCTGTTGTTTGTTGACATTTTTAACAAATAGTGGTATTATACTCTAAAATAAAAGCTTGCGGCAGTTCTATTTTGAAACGGAGTGTTTTGTTTGAAAGGTATCATTTTGGCCGGCGGTTCGGGAACAAGGCTCTATCCATTGACCTTGGTAACGAGCAAACAGCTTCTGCCGGTTTATGATAAACCGATGATATATTATCCTCTCTCAACCCTCATGCTTGCGGGAATCAGAGAGATTCTGATTATTTCAACCCCGACCGATACGCCGAGGTTTCAGGAGCTTCTCGGTAACGGCAGGCAGTTCGGTCTGAATCTCTCATATGCCGTTCAGGAAAGCCCCGACGGGCTTGCTCAGGCGTTCATCATCGGCGAAAAATTCATCGGTAACGATGATGTTGCCATGGTGCTCGGCGACAATATTTTCTACGGCAACGGTCTCGGGCATATGCTCAGGCAGGCGGCAAAGAATAAGAACAGAGCGACGATTTTCGGCTATTATGTTGACAATCCTCAGAGCTTCGGCGTTGTTGAATTTGACGAACACGGTGTTCCCGTTTCAATTGAGGAGAAGCCCGAGGTTCCGAAATCAAATTATGCGGTCACAGGTCTTTATTTCTATGACAACAGAGTTGTGGAATATGCGAAATCGCTCAAGCCTTCAAAAAGAGGCGAGCTTGAAATAACCGACATTAATCAGATGTATCTTCAGAACGGCGACCTTGATATCAAGCTCATGGGCAGGGGATTTGCGTGGCTTGATACCGGCACGGTTGACAGCCTGATTGACGCCGCAAATTTCATCAAGACCGTTGAAAGGCTTCAGGGAATCAAGATTTCCGCACCCGAAGAAATTGCCTACAATATGCGCTGGATCAGCCGTGAGGCTCTGCTCCGTTCGGCTGAAAAATACGGCAAATCCTCCTACGGTCAGCATCTGCGCTCCGTTGCCGAGGGCAAAATCCTTTATTCAAGCGACAGACCGGGCGAAAGACCCTGCTGGGGATTGGAGGACGACAATGACGCTCAATGAAACTGCCGTTAACGGCGTTTATATTGTTGAGCCGAAGGTTTTCGGCGATAACCGAGGCTGGTTTTACGAAACATATTCAAAAAGAGAATTTGAAAAGCTCGGCATAAATGTTGACTTTGTTCAGGATAACCGTTCTTTTTCGGCAAAAAAAGGAACGCTCAGAGGTCTGCATTGCCAGACCGACCCGATGGCTCAGGCGAAGCTTCTGACCTGCCTCAAGGGTAAAATTCTCGATGTGGCGGTTGATATCCGTCAAGGCTCGCCGACCTTTATGAAATGGGTTGCGGTTGAACTGAGCGAAGAAAACAAAAAAATGCTCTTTATCCCGAAAGGCTGTCTGCACGGCTTTGTAACCCTCAGCGAAAATGTTGAAATTTCATATAAGGTTGATGAATTTTATTCCCCCGAAAATGACAGAAGCATCTGCTTCTGCGACCCGGAAATCGGAGTTGACTGGGGAATAACCGACCCTGTTCTTTCCGAAAAAGATAAAAACGCACCGCTGCTCAAAGACAGCGATGTTAAATTTTATTTCTAAAGATTTCCTGCTCTTAAAAGTATAAAAGCATTCATTCGGCTAATAATATCCTTGAAAAGCAATTAAGGAGTTGAAACGAATGCTTGATAAAATTTCACTGATTCTTGTAATAATCGGTGCGCTCAACTGGGGCAGCATAGGGTTGTTTCAGTTTGATATTGTCGCCTGGATTTTCGGCGGTCAGGGAGCAATTCTGAGCAGAATTGTCTACACGCTTGTTGCCCTTGCAGGTGTTTGGTGTATTTCCCTGCTTTTCAGAGAATCCGAGAGCGTTTCCCATGCGGGTTCAAACGAAATCGAATAATTATTATTTAAAGGAAAGAGGCTTCCGATTCGGGAGCCTCTTTTTTTGATGCGTATTTGCCGTAAAGGGCGTTAATAATTCTCCGCCCTGACCTCAAAAAATGATTGCGGATGAGCACAGACCGGGCAGACCTTCGGAGCGGATTTGGCAACATGAATATAACCGCAGTTGCGGCACAGCCAGACGGTTTCGCCGCTTTTTGCAAAAACAATTCCCTGTTCAAGATTTTTGCTCAGGGTTCTGAAACGGTTTTCGTGCTCTTTTTCGATTGAACCGACCATTTTGAACAGAGCGGCAATTTCCGTGAAGCCCTCCTGAGATGCGACCTGCTCAAATTCTTTATACATTTCAGTCCATTCGTAGTTTTCGCCTGCCGCCGCATCAAGAAGATTCTCCGCCGTACCCGGAATTGAGTTTTCATGCAGATGCTTGAACCATATTTCCGCATGCTCTTTTTCGTTGTCGGCAGTTTTCGTGAAAATATCGGCAATCTGCTCATAGCCGTCTTTTTTTGCCTTGTCGGCATAAAAGGTGTATTTGTTCCTTGCCTGAGATTCGCCTGCGAACGCCGCCATAAGATTGGCTTCGGTTCTGCTTCCTTTAAATTCCATAATAATACCTCCCGTTACCGATATTTTCGGCTTCGGGAGGTAATTCTATTCAGATAAATTTATCAAAATTTTCCTTTATAAACATTCCGGCTTTGCGGCAAAGCTCATTTTCGGGCAGAATTGAGGCAAACTCGGCGTCCTTTTTCTCAATCTCTGCGGGAATTACGGAAGCGGTTTCATTATCGGGGTCAAAAGAGTTAAATTCGCTTTCAAAAATTTCCGCCGTCTTACCGCCGAAAATGTGTTTAACCGCATCAAGTGCCGCTCCCGTCAGCGGCTGAACGCTGGCTCTGAAAAAATCGCTGACCTTTTCCGAGCCGTCCTCGGCAACGACGGAAAGAGCGTATATTTCCCGCTGTTCGGATGTGAGAGAGTTAAACTCGGCAATCATATCCTCCGCATCGGAAACCCGCTTTTGCAGATTCAGCGCAACGCCTTTGAAAAGCCTGTCAGGCTCGGACTTTTCCGCAAGGGTTTGAGTCAAAACGGCAAACTCATTGCGAAGCTCGTTCTCCTCTTTCAGCTTTTTCATTATTTTTTCATTCGCCTTGTATCTTTTTGAGCTTGCCCTGCCTGCCATAATGCAGACAAATACCGTCAGAGCAATGAGCACGGCAAAAATCAAAAACAGATACGGGCGTTCCGAATAGTATTGAAGCATATTTTTATTCCTCCACCAAAAGCTTGTATATATCGCCTTTTTTCAAGCCGCTCATTTTTGCGGCAATCTTTGCGGCATCGGTTTTGCTCTCGCCCTTTTCAATAAGCTCCCTTGCATAATCCGCCGCCTGAGCAAGCGTCATTCCGTCTTTTTCTTCGGGGGCGGCGCCCGCAACAATCAGAACGATTTCGCCCTTTATGCTCTCGGCGGAATATTTTTCCGCTGCGGCGCATAGGGTTGTTTTCAGAACCTGCTCGTGAATTTTGGTAAGCTCTCTGACTATCGCTGTTTCTCTGTCTCCGAGAGCGGCGGCAAGGTCGGAGAGGGTTGCGGCAAGCTTATGCGGGGCTTCATAGAAAATCATCGTTCTTTTTTCGCCGATAAGCGATTCAATATGCGCTTTTCTCTCCTGCTTATCCGTCGGCAGGAAGCCTTCAAAGGTGAAACGCCGTGACGGCATTCCCGAAACCGCAAGCGCCGTTGCAAAAGCGCACGGGCCGGGAACGGCTTCAATCCGTATTCCCTTTTCAATGCAGAGCTTAACAAGATCCTCGCCGGGGTCGGAGATTGCGGGCATTCCCGCATCCGTTACAATTGCACAGCTTTCGCCTTTCAGCAAACGCTCGGCAATTATCGGGCCTTTTTCGAAACGGTTATGCTCAAAATAGCTTATCATCGGCTTTTTTATCCCGAAGTGATTCAAAAGCTTGAGGCTGACTCTTGTATCCTCGGCGGCAATGAAATCAACGCTTTCAAGAACGCTGAGTGCCCTCGGAGATATGTCTCCGAGATTGCCGATAGGCGTGCCGACAACAAAAAGAGTTCCGCTCAAGAATTATCACCTCTGTTTTCCAAAAGATAATCGCCGTAGATTTTTTTCATTTCCTCGG
This sequence comes from Acutalibacteraceae bacterium, assembly GCA_051881555.1. GTDB lineage: Bacteria > Bacillota > Clostridia > Oscillospirales > Acutalibacteraceae > CAG-177. The sequence goes on along the minus strand of JBJEQC010000180.1, from coordinate 3,735 downwards.
AGTAACCCCCGTCAGAGCCGTGAACGAAAAGCTCGGGTTCAACGGCTATTCCGCTTTTGCCTCCTCTGCGGCCCTCAATCAAGGCGAGCCACGGCGCTTTGCCGGGGCATTTTGCAACAAGTCGAAGCCTTTTCGGCTCGATGCCTGCCGAATGCATTTCAATCATAAGCTCGCACAGCCGCTCGGGACGGATGCACATGCAGAGCCTGCCGCCGAAATTAAGCAGTTTTTTTGCGGCGGCGCAAATATCCGAAAAGGTGCACATCGTCTCGTGCCTTGCGATTTTATCCGCTCCGCTTCGGCTCTCAATTCCCGCACCGTTTGCCTTGTAGGGCGGATTCATCGTCACAAGGTCGAAACAGCCGAACGGAACCGAGCCTTTAAGCTCCCTTAAATCCGCATTGACTGCGCCTAGCCTTTCGGAGAGCGAATTATATTCTATTGCCGCATTGATCTGTTCAACCGCAAGCTCCTGAAGCTCAACGGCGGTGATTTTGCCCGTCTCTTTTTTGCACCAAAGCAGGGGAATTATTCCGCACCCCGAGCCAAGGTCACAGCAGACGGAGCGCTTTGACGGCGACGAGAAATCGGCGAGCAGAACTGCGTCCGTTCCGAAACCGTGAGAATCCGAAACGAAAGCGGTTATGCCCGAACCGAGGTATTCTTTTCTGAAATCTACCATTAAAAGCTCTCCGTATCAAAATAATATTATCATTATATCATTAATTCTCCGAAATGTAAAGCACGGGAAAGTATAGACAATCGCAAGTCTTTATGCTATAATTTAATTCTGTTAAACGAGAAAAGCGATTTTTCGGAGGGTATCAGATGAAAACGCTTGCAAAAACAGCGGTAATTTTTGCGGTATTGGTGTTGTGCGCGGTCGCTTTTAAAATCGGATATTATGAAGTCGGAGCCTCACGGCGTCAAAGCAGGGTGACTGCGGAATATACCGCTTTTGTGCCGTCAACGGCCGAAGAATCTCAGCCGCAGACGCTTTCACAAACCGAGAAGCCGACCGAGCTGTTGACCCTTGCATTCCCCGAAAGAATAGTTATTTATTCCGCAGAGGAATCAACGGGCACTCCCGTAGGCTCAACAACCGAAAAGCCCGACTTATCGGATTCGGTCTTTGTCGGCGATTCGGTGTCTCTCGGTTTTTCACGCTATTGCGCAAAGCAGGGGATTATGAAAGAAACCGTGTTTCTGACCGCAGGCTCATACGCCGTGCACTATGCCCTGAGCAAAAGCATGGCGGCGGATAAAGGCTTCAAGCATCCGATTTATAAGGGCAAAGAAATGCCGCTTCTGAAAGCAATTGAGGAGATTAAACCGAAGAATGTTTATTTCTGCCTCGGAATAAACGATATTTCGGGCTTCGGAGTTGAAGGAACGGTCAAAAACTACTGCAAGCTGATAAATTCCGTTTGGGGCGTTGACCCGAATATCCATATCTATATTGTCAGCACAACCTTTATGGTTGAGAGTGCGCAGAAAAAGAATCTCAACAATCTCAATCTTGCGAATCTCAACCATAACATGAAGCTTATATGCCTTGAGGATGAACGGCTTGACTATATTGACATTATGTCGGGTCTGCAAAACGAAAAATACGCCCTTGACGGCAAGTATTGCAGCGACGGCTTTATTCATCAGGGCAACGGCGCATATGAAATCTGGGCTGAAAGGCTCGGCGCAAAATAAAAGGAGGAGTTTGTTATGAAAAAAGTTATTTCGTTTTTTCTTGCGTCGGCGGTCTGCCTTTGCCTGCTTGCTTCCTGCACGGGCAAGGAAGAGCGGAAACCGCTGAGTGAAATTTATGCATCCGTTTCGGCTTCGGACGGTATGCCCGAAATGTCGGTCATGCCCGACAGCCTGATTGAAACGCTGTTCGGCGTTGACCTTTCTCAGTTTGAGGAATATGTTTTTGCCGAAGCGGCAGAACCCGATATCAATGCTGACGCAATTATTCTAATCAGGCTGAAAGACGGCGCAGACAAGGCGGGCGTTGTTGCTTCTCTCGAGACCTATCTTGAAAGCGTTAAGAGCAACACGCAGTCATATTCGCCCGAAAACTATGCAAAAACCGCCCAAAGCGAGGTTTCGGAAGCCTCGGACGGCACGGTTTATCTTATCATCACCGAAAATTATTCTTCGGCAGTTTCAAATCTTTGACAGCATCTCAGAAAGCAGTGATTATTTATGTCGGCTCCGCTTGCGGAAAGACTCCGCCCGAAAACAATTGAAGATATCGTCGGTCAGACCCATTTGCTCGGCACGGGCAAGCCGCTGAGAAATATTATTGAATCCGGCGAGCTGCCCAACATGGTGTTTTACGGCCCTCCCGGGGTCGGCAAAACGACGCTTGCGAGCATAATTGCGAAAAAGACCGACCGCCATCTTGTTAAGCTCAACGGAACAACCGCAGGCACGGCGGATATCAAAGAGGTTGTCGCAAAGCTTGACACCTTTCTTGCGCCGAACGGAATTCTGCTTTATCTTGACGAAATTCAGTATTTCAATAAGAAACAACAGCAAACCCTGCTTGAATATATTGAAAACGGAGCAATTACTCTCATTGCTTCAACCACGGAAAATCCGTATTTTTATGTTTACAGCGCAATTCTGAGCCGTTCCACGGTTTTTGAATTCAAAAGCGTTACACCCGATGAAATTGAAAAAGCCGTCAAAAGAGCGTTTGATTTTATGGCTGAAGACAGGGGAGAGGATTATTCCGTTGAGGACGGAGTTTATTCCCACATTGCCTCGGCGGCGGGCGGTGATGTCCGAAAGGCGATGAACAGCGTTGAACTTTGCGTTCTTTCGGCAAATTCGGAAAACGGCAAAAAGCTTATAAGTCTTGAAAATGCAAAAGCGCTGACGCAGAAAAGCGCAATGCGCTACGATAAAGACGGCGACGAGCATTACGATATTATTTCCGCTTATCAAAAGTCGATGCGTGGCTCGGATCCCGATGCGGCGGTGCATTATCTTGCAAGACTGCTTGAGGCGGGCGACCTTGTTTCAGCCTGCCGTAGACTGCTTGTCTGCGCCTGCGAGGATGTCGGGCTTGCTTATCCTCAGATAATTCCGATAGTCAAGGCAGCAGTTGATTCGGCAATGATGCTCGGCTTGCCCGAAGCAAGAATACCGCTTGCCGACGCCGTGGTGCTGGTTGCGAACAGCCCTAAATCCAACTCGGCATATAATGCGATAAATGAGGCGATGGCTGATGTATCGGCAGGCAGAACGGGTCCCGTTCCCCGTCAGCTTCAGAACATGCACTATGACGGCGAGGATAACAAAAACAAGGGGCAATTTTATAAATATGCCCACGATTTCCCGGGCCATTGGGTCGATCAGCAATATCTGCCCGATGCGCTGAAAAATAAAAAATACTATGAATTCGGCGACAACAAAAATGAACAGGCCGCCAAGGAATATTGGTCAAGAATAAAGAAAAAGCCATAAAAATTTAATGAATACTTGAGAAATCATGTCTTAGGCTAAGTTATTAGTCTAACGACCTTGAGTCACGGAGAAAAATGCATCAACAAAGGTCAAATGCTTTTGTTGGTGCTTTCTTTATGTTAAAGATGAAGCTTTGACATTTTTTAATTCTGATAATAAAATTAATAATTAAAAATCTGTTTGGAAATTGTAAATTTATGATGTTTTTTGTTTTAATATGCAATTCGTCATAATAAACCTACAGTTCGTCAGAAAATTAATACA
>JBJEQC010000179.1:0-12672 GCA_051881555.1 Acutalibacteraceae bacterium | reverse complement strand
TTTGCAGAGCGGATTGCTTTTTGTTAAAATTACTGCTCAACAGCGTAAACGCTGACCTTCTTGCGGTCTTTGCCCATACGCTCGAACTTAACAGTGCCGTCGATGAGAGCAAAAAGAGTGTCATCCGAGCCGATGCCGACATTGTTGCCGGGATGGATGTGAGTACCTCTCTGTCTTACAAGGATGTTGCCTGCAAGAACGAACTGGCCGTCAGCTCTCTTTGCGCCGAGTCTCTTTGACTCTGAATCACGGCCGTTACGGGTTGAACCCATACCTTTCTTATGAGCGAAAAGCTGAACATTTATCTTAAGCATTTCTTACACCTCCGTAGATTATTCTGATGTTTTGCGGATACTGCTTTGAAAGCTCCGTCAGATGAAGCTCCAGCCCCTTGAGAACCGCTTCGGCTCTTTCATCGGGCTGATTAAGCGATAAGCTCATTGCGCCGTCTCCCGCCTCGGCATCGGCGTTTGCGCCGATAACCTCAGTTATCGTGTTGGCAGCCATATATGCCGCCGAGGAAACAGAAGCGCAGATTATGTCTTTGCCGCTTTCGGCAAACATTGCGTGACCGCTTATTTCAAAGCCTTTAAGCTGTCCGTTTCCGACTGAGAATCTGACCTTTATCATAAGGTCGGTTAATTATGCGTTGATGGCTGAGATTTCAACCTTAGTGTAAGGCTGTCTGTGACCCATCTTGCGCTTTGCGTTCTTCTTTGACTTGTAGGTAAAAACGGTGATCTTCTTGCTCTTGCCGTTTTTAACGATCTTTGCGGAAACGCTTGCTCCGTCAACATAGGGAGCGCCGACGGTGATTCCGTCGTCCTTTCCGACAGCGACAACCTTATCGAAGGTGTACTCGCTTGCTTCTTCAGCGTCAAGCTTCTCGATGAATACTACATCGCCGGCCTGAACCTTGTACTGCTTGCCGCCTGTTTCAATAACTGCGTACATTCGGAATATCAATCCTTTTCTTTAAGACTCGCTACTCTGAGGCGCAAAAATCTGCTTTTGGGCGCACGGAATGCGCCGCCCCGAATATGCGGCATATGAGATTATAACACAACGGTCAACCGTTGTCAAATACTTTTTGCGGTTTTTTCAAAAAATTCAGTTCTGATTATTGTCGTAAGGCTCGTAGTTTGCCTGCCGGTAATTCTGATTGTCGGGCATTGCAGGCTCCTCGGGCATAATGAGAGCAACAATAAAATAAATGACAACGAAAGTACCGAAGCTTGCAAGTGACAGCACGGCATAAAGCACTCTGAGAATCGTTGAGTCAATGTCAAAATAGTTTGCCAAACCGCCGAGAACGCCGCAGATTTTCTTGTCCGTGGTGCTTCTGTAAAGTTTTTTCTTCATGGTCATTTTTCCTTTCTCTTATATAATATTTTGTATTTCCGCCGCCGTGAGAGTGTTTCTCATAAGCATTGCAATCGTCATCGGGCCGACGCCGCCGGGAACGGGAGTTATCAGCGAAGCCTTGTCCTTAACCGCTTCAAAATCAACATCGCCGCAGAGCTTTCCGTTTTCGTCTCTGTCCATGCCGACATCAAGAACTACAGCCCCCTGCTTGACCATATCGGCTTTAACGAATTTCGGGATTCCGACGGCGGCAACAAGAATATCCGCCTGATTTGTGATTTCTGAAAGATTCCGGGTCTTTGAGTGGCAGACCGTGACCGTTGCATTTCTCGCAAGCATCAGCATTGCCATGGGCTTGCCGACAATGTCGCTTCTGCCGATAATAACGCAATGCTTGCCCGTCGGGTCAACGCCCTCATATTCGAGAAGCTTTACCATGCCCATGGGAGTGCAGGGAACGAGGCTTCCGCTGCCGATTGAAAGCCTGCCGACATTTTCGGGGTGGAAGCAGTCAACATCTTTTTCGGGCAGAATCCGTTCAAGCACGGCGTTTTTGTCAATATGTTTCGGCACGGGAAGCTGGCAGAGAATGCCGTTAACCGATTTATCGGCGTTAAGTCTGTCAATAAGCTCCAGAAGCTCCCCGGTCGTTGTCTCCTCGGGCAGAGCAAATTCGAGCGACCTCATGCCCGTTCTCTCACAGGCATTTTTCTTGTTGTTGACATAAATTCTTGAAGCAGGGTCATTGCCGACGATAATTACCGCCAGAGCGGGCTGAACGCCCTTTTCTTTCAGAGCCGCAACCCTTTCGGATATTTTGTCAAGATTATATTCTCTGACCGCCTTGCCGTCAATTATCTTTCCCATCGGAATCATCTCACTTTATATTTATATTACATTATAATTAAGACCTGATTGTTATGAAATTCTTACAATTAAATTACATTTCCGATTCCGGACTTTTCTTTTTCAAGATAAGCGTCGAGCCATTTCTGAGTCTGCTCGATGTCTTCGTCTCTCTTTTTAAGCTCAAGCTCGGTGAAATAATCAACGCCGTCAATCGGCTTCGGATGCTTTTTGTATTTAATAATCAAAACAACAAGCAAAACGGCGCAAACAAGAGCAAGAGCAGCTGAAAGAGCCTGCGATATTCTGATTGAAGTGCCGGCAATGTAGAGGCTGTCGGTTCTCAGACCCTCAACCACCATTCTCTCAACTCCGTACCAGACGCCGTAGCAGAGAGCAATCTGACCGCTGAACAGCCTTGCCTTGCGGCAGATGATATAAAGCACAAAGAATCCGAGCAGACACCAGATTGATTCATAAAGGAAGGTCGGATGAACGGGCTTTGACGGATCAACCTCAAAGCCGTTAGCGGCAAAAAACTGCTGATTGGCAATTATATAATCCGCAACCTTTTCGCTCCACATTCCCCAGGGCAAATCCGTGTTGACGCCGAACGCCTCCTGATTTGTGAAATTGCCCCAGCGGCCGATACCCTGCCCGATAAGGAAGCTCATGGTTGCAATATCCAGCAGATTCCAGAAATTCATCTTTCTCGCCTTGCAGACAAAATATGCCGCTATAACGCCTGCAATAAGTCCGCCGTAAATCGCAAGTCCGCCGTTCCAGATTTTCGGAATATCCGAAAGATGATTTCCGTAATAATCCCATTTTGAGAAAACATAGTAAAGCCTTGCGCCGACTATCGCCGCAAGAGTTCCGTAAATCAGAACATCAACCATTTTGTCAAGGCTCATCTTCCATTTATAAGCCATTCTGCCGCCGAAAAGCACCGCAAGCAGAAATCCGAAAGCAATTATTGCGCCGTAAAATCTTATCTGAATATCAATTCCGAAAATCGAAAAATCAGCAAGAATGCTCGGAACGCTGAAGCCCCTGTTGATTCCCGTAAAATATACAACCGTATAATCCGACATTTTATTATTCCTTTCGCTTTTTTATTTTAACATCGGTTACCCTATCGGGCTGATAACCGAAAGTGCCGCAGATTCATCTTTCAGAACGGCAAGCCTCTCCTGAACCTTTTCAAGCGTCAGATTGCGGCAGGCGTCAAGCTCCGCAAAGGGCTCGTAGCCGTTAAAGCCCATATCCATAAGCAGATTCGCCGTGTCATCGATATCGTTATAATTCATAACAAATCTGCCGTAAGCCTTGCGCTTGGCTCTTTCAAAAGCCGCCTTGTCAATTCCGTTGAGCTGAGCATTATTAATTTCTTCTTTGATAATTTCAGCGGTTTTTTCGGGGTCTTTGCTTGTTCCGCCGAGCATTACGCAAGAATAGCCGAAGCCGTTGAACAGCTCGCCGCCGAAACCCATATCAACAAGTCCCTCATCGATAAGCCTTTTGAAAAGCGCCGAGGATTTGCCCGCCAATGCGTCAATCATTACCGAAGAAGCAATTTCATCCTCAAGGCTGAGAAGCGGCTCTGAAATATCCTCCTTAAATCCGAGCATGAACTGCTTTTCGGCAACGGAAAGGCGCTCCTCAACATAGCTCTGAACGGGCAGAGGGCTTTCTTTCTCAAATTTTCTTTCGCATTTTTTGCCCTCGGAGGACTTAATGCACCTGTCAACAATATCGAAAATCTCCTGCGGGTCAACTCCGCCGACAACGCAGAGCACCATATTTGCGGGATTATAGAAATTATTATAAAGCCTGTAAAGCAGATCGGCGTCAATCTTTGCAATCGAATCCTGCGTGCCCGCAATGTCGATTCTGACAGGATGAACGCTGTAGAGCGCACGAAGCAGATTGAACATAACCTGCCAGCTCGGCGAATCCTGATACATTCTGATTTCCTGACCGATTATGCCCTGTTCCTTTTCAACCGTCTGCTGGGTAAAAAACGGATTCTGAACAAAATCAAGCAGAATTTCGAGCGATTCATCTATCTTTGACGAGCCTTTGAAAAGATAAGCCGTTTTTTCAAAGGAAGTATAAGCGTTTGCGCTCGCTCCCGTTTTTGCAAAGCGTTCAAAGGCGTTCAGGTCTTCGCTTTCAAACAGCTTGTGCTCAAGAAAATGAGCGGTTCCCTCGGGAATGCTTTCAAATTCACCCTTATCGTTTTTGACCGCCGTATCGATTGAACCGTATTTGACGCCGAAAATCGCATAGGCGGAGTCATAGTCCTCTTTCGGCAGAACTCTGATTTCAAGCCCCGACGGATGAACGGCCCGGAACACGCTCTCGCCGAGCTTTTCGTTGGTGAACTGCTTAATCTTCATTTTCAGCACCCTCCTCCGGCTGCGCCGCAAGCATAAATATCGTGTCAATGGTCAGCTTCTTTGCCGCTTCGCAGACCTGCTCCATTGTTACGGCTTCGATGCCTTCAACCTCCTGCTCTGGGGTGAATATTTCTTCCTCGGCAATCTGACTGCCGTACCATGCGGCAATCTCCTCGGGAGTTGAAAAAGTATGTCTCTCTTTCAAAGAAAGCTTTGACGCTTCCAGAATCTCAGGTTCGGTCTTGCCGTTTCTCAAATCAGTTAGTTGAGTGAGCACCTCTGCTGTGACCTTTTTTTCTTTATCGGTATCAATGCCCGCCTCAACGGCAACAATTCCCTTGTCGGAAATGAGCCTTGAATTGCAGTAATATGCAAGGCTGAGCTTTTCACGGACATTTGTGAACAGCTTTGAGTAAGTTCCCCTGCCGAAAATATCGTTCATAACCGTCACGGCATGGATATTGTCTCTGCTGCCGCTCATGCCCGCTCTCATGCCGATAACAAGCTTGCCCTGATTAACGGGCTGTCTTTCTTCAAAACGGTTGAATCTTCCGCCTTTGAGAATGAATGTTGTTTCAAGCTTTTCGGGGGTTCTGTCGATTTTCTTGAAATATGAACTAAATATTTTTTCAACCTTATCGGTCTGTACGCTTCCGACAACGGTTATCTGAAAAACTGCGCTTGAAAGCATGTTTTTCCACGCCGCATAGACATCAGCCATTTTCACGGCGTTGATTTCTTCAACCGTGCCGTATTTTCCTCTGCCGAAGGGTTCGTTCTGGCACATATGCCCAATGCACTTATTGAAGGAATAAGTTCTCTTGTTGTTAAATTCTTCCTCAACCTGCTGAATAAGAAGGCGTTTTTCAAGCGCAAGATTCTCCGCACCGAAGCTGCCGTTTTTGCAGTTGGGCTTGAATATCATGCCTGCGAGCAGCTCCGCACTCTGCTCTGCGATGCTTTCATCGGTCAGAGCAAAGCGGTCGTCAAGACTTGAAATATTAATCGTGAGCACCTGAGCGTCGCCTTTTTTGAATATTCCGGCAGATACCGAAGCGCCGTAAAGCTCGTCAAGCTTGCCGTTAAGCATTGAAAAATCCGGATATTCCTTGCACGAACGCTTGAGAAGAAAGAGCATAAGAGCGTTTGCCGCCGCCCTTTCATCCAAAGGCAGAGCCATTGAAACCGATATTATTCCGGTCTTGAATTTATCCGACGGTACGCTTATCAAACGCACCTTTTCCGCTAACATACTGACCTTGGGCATTGTGTCACTTCCTAAATTTAATTTTATGGTTTTATCCTGTCAGATATCGCACTCGGCAACCTGCTCGTAGGTTTCACGCTTAATAATAACTCTTGACTCTCCGTCCTTAACCATAACGGCGGGAAGTCTCGGGATTCTGTTATAGTTTGAAGCCATCGAGTAGTTATAAGCTCCGGTTGAAAGCACGGCGATTATGTCGCCCGGCTCTACGGGCTGAATGTGAGTCCACTCCTGAATAAGGTCGCCGCTCTCGCAGCATTTGCCCGCAACAGTCACGGTTTCGGTCCTTTTTTCGCTCGCCTTGTTGGCGCAGACAAGCTCATAATGCGACTGATAAAGCGCATATCTCGGATTGTCGCCCATTCCTCCGTCAATCGAAACATAGGTTCTGACATCGGGAATGTTCTTTACTGCGCCGACGGTGTAGAGCGTTAAACCTGCCGCTCCGACAACCGCTCTGCCCGGCTCAATGAGAATGAACGGAGTTTTGAGCCCGAGCTTTGCCGAATAGCTGTTGACCGTTTCGGCAACCTTTCTCATGTAATCCGCAAAGGGTCTGGGTCTGTCGGTTTTCAGATATTTGATTCCGAAGCCGCCGCCGAGATTGAGTTCTTCAAGCTCAACGCCTGTCTGATCTTTAATATCCTTGAAAAGGTCAAGCATAACCGTTGCGGCAAGCTCAAACGGGTCAAGGTCAAAAATCTGAGAGCCGATATGGCAATGCAGACCCCTGAGCTTGATGTTGGGCATTTTCAGAGCCTCTTTGACAGCCGCCATGGCTTCGCCCGTTTCAAGCGCAAAGCCGAATTTTGAATCTATCTGACCGGTTCTGATGAAATCGTGAGTGTGAGCGTCGATGCCGGGCTTTATTCTGAGCATGATGCCGACGGTTTTGCCCTGAGAAGCCGCAACCTCGTTGAGGCTTTCAAGCTCGGTGACGTTATCAACGATTATTCTGCCGACATTGTTTGTGACCGCCATAACAAGCTCGTCATAAGTTTTATTGTTTCCGTGAAAAACGATCCTATCCGTCGGGAAGCCGACCGAAAGTGCCGTGTAAAGCTCTCCGCCCGAAACGACATCGATTCCCGTGCCCTCCTGAGCGCAGATTCGGCACATTTCCTTACAGCAGAAAGCCTTGCTTGCATAAACCACAAGACCGTTGCCGCCGTAATTCTCATCAATCGACTTTTTGAATTCTCTGAGATTGTTTCTTATCTCATTTTCATCAAAAATATAGGCGGGAGTGCCGTACTTTTCCGCAAGCTCAACGGTATCGGCGCCGCCGATGGTGAGATGTCCTTTTTCGTTCACCGAAATACAATTCGAAACATACATTTTATTTATCCTCCTATTTTTGAAGCGGCAATAATCTCCGCTTTTATCTGTTCAACACCCGTGCCTTTTACGGCAGAAAACTCTATTGTTTTAATCTCGGGATAATCCGCAAGCTCGCTTTGCAGCTCCGCCCTGCGTTTTTCAAGCTCGCCTTTATTGAGTTTATCGCATTTTGTCAACGCAATAACGAACGGGATTCCGCTCTCTCTGAGGAAATTCAGCATGAGCATATCGTCCTCGGTCGGCGAATGGCGCATATCGATGAGCTGAATAACAAGGGGAATATTTCGTCCGGATTGGAAATATCCCTCCATGAGCTCAGCCCAGCGCTTTTTCTCCTTCATTTCACGCTTTGCATAGCCGTAGCCGGGCAAATCGACAAAGAACACGCCGTCGCCTTTAAAAAAGTTGACCGTTATCGTCTTGCCCGGAACGGAGCTGACTCTTGCAAGATTCTTGCGGTTGAAAATCTTATTTATAAGCGACGATTTGCCGACATTTGAGCGCCCCGAAAACACTATTTCCGCTTCCCGTGAGGGCGGAAGCTGAGAAGAAGTGCCGTATGCGGCGGTAAATTCTATTTTATCAAATCTCATTTCTGCACCTCGTTACTGCGTTATCGCCGCACGGGAGCTTTTCCCGACCTGCGGCGGAGCGGCGTGCTCCGATTTCTGAGCCTCGTCCTTTTCAAGGGCGATATCCCAGACTGCGTCAACGGATTTAACAGGCATAAAGCTTATTGCATCCTTAACGCATGAATCAACCTCGTCAAGGTCGGCAACATTATCATAAGGAATTATAACCGTTTTGATTCCCGCACGGTAAGCCGCCATCGATTTTTCTTTAAGACCGCCTATCGGCAGAACCCTGCCTCTGAGGGTGATTTCGCCCGTCATGGCAACATCCTTGCGAACCCTTCTGCCGGTCAAAGCGGAAACAAGCGAGGTTGCAATCGTCACGCCCGCAGACGGTCCGTCCTTGGGTGTTGCGCCCTCGGGAACATGGATATGGATATCCGTTTCTTTATAAAAGCTTCCGTTTATCGGCAGAGAATCAGCCTTTGAGCGGATATAGCTGACTGCCGCTTTTGCGCTCTCCTGCATAACATCGCCGAGAGAGCCCGTCAGTTCAAGCTTGCCCGTGCCTTTGAGAACCGCCGTTTCAACCTCAAGCATTTCTCCGCCCACGCTCGTCCACGCAAGACCGTTGACAACGCCGACCTCGTTTTCGCCCGTGAAAGCCTCGGCCTTGTATTTTCTTGTGCCGAGCAGTTCTTCAACATTTTCGGGCTTGACGGAAACGCTCGGGACTTCGTCCTCAACTATCTTCATAACGGCTTTTCTGCAAATTGCCGCTATTTTCTGTTCAAGCGCTCTGACTCCTGCTTCTCTCGTGTAGCCGTCAATAATCAGCCTTATTGCCTTGTCGGTTATTCTGAGTTGAGAAGCCTTAAGGCCGTGGCGTTTGAGCTGTTTGGGAATCAGATGCTTTTTGGCAATGCTGAATTTTTCTTCTGCCGTGTAGCTGCCAAGCTCGATAACTTCCATTCTGTCCTTGAGCGGTTCGGGAATGTTCGATTCAACATTCGCCGTTGTGATGAACATAACCCTGCTCAGGTCAAAAGGCAATTCAATATAATGATCTCTGAAAGTCGAGTTCTGCTCGGGGTCAAGCACTTCAAGCAAAGCCGAGGTCGGGTCACCCTTATAATCCGACGAAAGCTTGTCAACCTCGTCGAGCAGGATAACGGGATTGCTCGTTCCTGCCTGCTGCATTGCGGATATGATTCTGCCCGGCATTGAGCCGATATAAGTCTTTCTGTGACCTCTGATTTCCGCCTCGTCCTTAACGCCGCCGAGAGAAATTCTGACATATTCTCTGCCCGTTGCCCTTGCAACCGAACGGGCAATCGAGGTTTTGCCGACTCCGGGAGGGCCGACAAGGCAGATTATCTGACCCTTGATATCGGGCGCAAAGCTCCGAACGGCAAGGTATTCGAGAATTCTCTTTTTTATTTTTTCAAGACCGTAGTGGTCTTTTTCAAGTATTTTTCTTGATTTTGCAATGTCCGTATTCTCAGCCGAGAACACATTCCACGGCAGGGAAAGGCAGGCTTCGATATAGTTCCTGCTGACCGCCGCTTCGGGTGACTGCGGCGAATATTTTTCAAGCCTGTCGCATTCTCTGAACAGCTTTTCTTTTATTTCGTCAGACGCATTAAGGCCGCTTATCGTCAGCCTGAAGCCGTCAAGCTCTTCCTCCTGCGAAACGCCTCCGCCAAGTTCTTCTGAAATAACCTTCATCTGCTCACGCAGATAATACTCACGCTGGTTCTTGTCAATCTGTTCCTGAACCTTGTCATTGATTTCGGCTTCTATCGAAAGCAGTTTTTCCTCATTGGAGAGCAGAATGCACATCTGCTCAAGCCTTTTAATCGGGTTGACGGTTGAGAGCACCGACTGCCTGTCCTCATATTCAAGCAGAATGTTGCCCGCAATGAAATCCGCAAGCTCGCCCGGGTCGTCATTTTCCATAACGCCCGTTACGATATCGCCCGGCATCTGAGGAACGCAGTCCGCATAATCCGCAAAGAGATTTTTGGTGTGGCGGACAAGCGCCTTGGCATAATCGGAATCCGACGCTCTGACGGAGGGAGTGGTTATCGGGAACACCATCGCTTTGAGATATTTGCCCGAACCGACTTCAACTCCCCTGACAAGCCTTGCTCTCTGAAGCCCCTCAACCGCAACACGGACATTTCCGTTCTTGCCGGGAAGCTTCAGAACCTGCTTGACATTTGCAATAACGCCGATATCGTAAAGCGCATCATAGCCGGGGTCGTCGTCGCCTATGTCCTTTTGCGTGACAAGAAAAATCTCCTGGTCGGTATCCATTGCTTTTTTAAGCGCATTTATTGATTTTTCCCTGCCGACATCGAAATGAATAAACATTTTCGGGAATATAACCAGCCCTCTGAGAGCAACGGCAGGCAGTATTCTTAAATTATCGTCTTTTATCATCATTAAACTCCTTTTAGCCCGTGCCAAAGCACACGGATTAAACGGCAGAACCGTTGTAATTTTTTTGATTATTATAGTATTATATAATATATCTCGCAAACCGTCAACAGTTATCGACCCGTAAAAATCAACAATTTGACAACTGTTTGTAAACAATTTTCGCAAAAATCCGACAGCGGACAGTACGACAGATAAAAAAGCAAGCATTCAAAAAGAGCATGGGAGACTCCGAAAAGGGGAAACCCATGCTCTGTATTAAAGATGTCAAAATTGAATTAACCGTCAAGGATTTACAGCAAATATTTTTCAATCGCTTCTGCAACGCCGTCTTCTCTGTTTGACGGCAGAATATAATCGGCGTGGGATTTTAATTCTTCAACCGCATTTCCCATTGCGAATTTCATTCCCGATGCTCTGAACATGGAAAGATCGTTTTCTCCGTCACCGATACAGGCAATATCGGAAGCGGTCACTTTCAGAAAATCGGCAAGTGAAGAAAGTCCTTTTCCTTTTGTTGCAGACTCGGAAAATACTTCAACATAGATATTCCCGAACGCCGAATTAATATTGGCGTCGGCATATTTCGAGAGAATGTTTCTAGCCTTTTCTTTTCCTGCAAACGGAGAAAAATAAAACTGCAATTCTTCAAAATCGGGCTTTTCTTCTTTTATATAATCCGATAAGCTTGCTACAGTTATCGAATTTTCGGAGTCTTTACCGTAAACCAGATTTCCCAATGCCGCAAAAATTTTTCCCTGAACGATATATTCATCATGTATATGGGCGGAAATTCCGAATTTCTGCCCTGCAAATTCATTTATAAGTGAATTTCCGATATCAAAAGGAACGGCAGACTCATAAATTTTTTCTTTTGTTTTCAAATTCAGAACCGAAGCGCCGTTTGAAGTGACGGCATATCGGATGTACGGTTCATTTTTGATTTTTTCGGGCATGCAGGTAACGGTTCTTCCCGTTGTCGGCACTATTTCAATTCCCGCTTTTGCGGCTTTCCGCAAAGCATTGATTGTTCTGTCCGAAATATGGCCACGGCCGTAAACACAGGTGCCGTCCATATCAATAGCAAGCAATTTCATGGCTGACTCCTTTCCTGTAAATTATATTTTTCTTTTTCATTTCTTCACCCTGCCGTAAAGACACCTTAGCGGCTCTTTCTCAATTACCAATCCGCAGTAATTGCACATAATACATTTGGCTTCGGGCTGACCGTTTTTCAGCTTTGCCGCAAGGTCTGGCTCGCAGATAAACGGTCTGCACATTGAAACAAAATCCGCTTTGCCGTCGGACAAAATCTTTTGCATATCGCAGACTTTATGTATTCCGCCGACAACGATAACGGGAAGCGAAACATTTTTCTTTATTTTTGCGGCGTTTTCAACATTGAAGTTTTCAAGCGGCTTCGGCTGTCTGATTAAAGGATTTATGAGATTTGCGGCGGGCAATGCGATTTTATTCAGGAGTTTCGGGAACGATGCACACGGCTCTCTGTATCTGAAAACCGCATCCATCGGCAGATGCTCGCTTCGCATTGTGTTCATTCCGTCCTGAACCGTGCCGCAGGAAACCTCGATTGCGTCACATCCCGCCGCTTCAAGCCGTTTGCAGATTTCAACCGAGGACTGAATATTCATTCCGCCTTTTCTGTTATCCTCGGCGCTGATTTTTATCCAAACCGGGAGTTTGGTTGCGGATTTGATGCCCTTTATCATAAGCTCAACCGCTTTGCAACGGTTTTCGAGGCTTCCTCCCCATCCGTCTTTTCTTCTGTTGCCGTAGGGAGAAAGAAAATCGTGGAGCAGATAGCCGTGACCTCCGTGAAGCTGAACCGAGTCAAATCCCGCCTTTTCTGCTCTGACGGCGGCCGAAACGAAATCGTCGATTATGCCGTATATTTCACCGTCGGAAAGCTCTTTTGCTCTGTCGGGATAAAAAGCGTGAAATACATCTGACGGCGCAGCCTTTTGCGCTCCGATAGCCTTTGACGAGGTTTGCCTTCCGCAATGGGCAATCTGGAGCACGATGGGTGTTCCTTGGCGGTGAACGGCATCGGTCAGAGCCTTGTATCCGTCAATCACGCTGTCGTCATAAATTTTCAGCATTCTCGGATAGGGAGAAACGCCGTTTCTGCTGACCGCCGCATAGCCCGTGATGATGCACCCGACCCCGTTCTTTGCGAGATGCTCATATTTTGCAATAAGCTTGTCGCTCGGCGCACCGTTTTCGTCCGCAAGTCCGTCATGGGTTGCGCTTCGGATTATTCTGTTCTTAACTTCGATTCCCGATATCTCCGCTCGGCTGAAAAGCATATCTTCCACCCCTTGATTTGATGAAATAATTATATAGTATGCTTTCGGATAATTCAAGTGTTTGGGGAATCCAAACATAAATCTTATTGAAAAATGAATATTGACATTTC
>JBJEQC010000178.1:0-2915 GCA_051881555.1 Acutalibacteraceae bacterium | reverse complement strand
GCCTTGTTCCCGAAACGATAGAAAAAGCGGAGGAAAACACAATCTATAAGGTTAAGGACAGCATAAACTGCAATTATTTTTTTATGATTCTGCCAGGGAGTCAGGTCAGAACCGTGCTTGCCGCAGGGCCGTACCTGAACGGCGAGATTACGAGAGAATCGCTCATGGAAACGGCGGAAAAATATTCCGTGCCGCCAAAGCTCTTTTCTCAGCTTGAAAAATATTTCGGAAGTCTGCCCGTTATCGAAAACGAAAGATATATAAACAACCTTTGCAACAGCTTAGGTGAGGTTCTTTGGGGAAGCCTTGATAATTTTTCGTTTAAGACTCTCCGAATAGGTCTGACGGATATAAAAACCGACGATATTATCCTCAATTTTGAAACTAAAAGCGACGATCCCCTGCTTGCCATAAAAATTCTTGAGGAAAGATACGAGGGCGAAAGCAAACTGATGCAGGCTATCTCCTCGGGAAAGACCAACAAAGCCGAACAGCTTATCGCCAACATTTCTAATCTTCACTTTGAAAAAAGAAGCGACGACCCTCTGCGAAACGCCAAAAACTATCTCATTGTTGCAAACACCCTGCTCAGAAAAGCGGCGGAATACGGCTCCGTTCATCCGTTTTATATAGACGGCATGTCCACCGATTTTGCAAAAAAGATTGAAAAAACAAGCTCTGTTAAAGACACCACCGAGCTTTTGGGCGAAATGATCCGCAAATACTGCGCCCTTGTCAAAAAGCATTCGATGAAGCTCTATTCCCTGCCCGTTCAGAAGGTCATAACCGTTATCGATTCCGATCTTACCGCCGACCTTGGGCTTAAACATCTGGCTGAAATGCTCAACATCAATGCAAGCTATCTTTCCGCCCTTTTCAAGAAAGAAACGGGCAAAACCCTGACGGAATATGTTATCGGCAAGCGGATTGAATACGCCGCCTATCTTCTCAAATCCTCGGATTTGCAAATTCAGACCGTCGCTCAGCATTGCGGAATTTACGATGTCAATTATTTCACAAAGGTTTTCAAAAAATACACGGGCAAAACGCCGAAGGAATTTCGGAAGAGTTAATTCATCAAATTTTTGTCATTCGCCGAATTCCGAATGTCCCATTTTCGCCTTTGTAACGGCAATGCTCGGCATGGCAAGCCCGCCAAGCTCAAGGCTCTTTAACAGATTATCAAAGTTTATGTTGTGCACCGCAATAAGCTCTCCGTTGTCCTCAACGGAATCCTTCATGCTGAATCTTATGTCGGGATTGCTTCCGTCAAATGTGCCAATGTTGTCTGTTGCGGATTTAATCTGCGTCGGCTCATAGACAACCGTTTCGCTCGGCGTGATAATTCCGTCATAATCCGTGCCGTTAACCTCGTTGAAAAGCTTTATTGCCTCTGCAAAATCTCCGATAGCCGTTGCATTGACATCCTGAATCACGCTGAAAGCATCGTTTTTATAAATGCTGTCTGCAATCTCGGCTATATTTTCCGTGCCGTAATTCCATATGTCGTAATCCTCTCCGTTTTCGGCAACCGCTTCAAGAAAATTTATTAACTGCTTTTTGGTCAGATTATTCTTTCCGGGTTCAAGGGGATTTTTGATGTTCAGATATACGGCATATTTATCGCCGTACTGTCCCGCATGGCTTTCGCTGTCGGTGAAATAAAAGCCCTTGCCGTAAAATCCGCTTGATTTTGCCTTTTTCTTGTCAAAAGCCGTGAAGCTGTTCGGGCTGCCGTGATACATTATTTTCGGCGTACCGTCGGCATTAACAACCTTGCTTGCGTTCTCGGAATCGTTCTGCCAATCGCCAAACCAATTTTTAAATTCCTGAGATTTAACGGAATCTTCAACATCTTTTCGGCTTTCAATCTTTTTGGGTGCATCTTCCTGAGAATTTTGCATATAATTATCCTTGACAAGTAGTGCTTTTCGCAGTATACTTGTTAAAAAGAGGTTTTTTGATTCTTCTACGGCCCCGTATGTGACCGGGTTACCGTTTGAGATGAGAAAATCCTCTTTTTCCGTTATTACATCATGAAGGTATAGTCTTTGACTTTGATTATCTCTCTGAAGCATAACACCCATATAATTTTTTTCATCACCTATTAAAATAGGTGCTGCAACAACAACTCTTTCAACTGTTCCACTAGATTTCTTTTCAATATCAATGACAGTTCCATTTTTTAAGACATCAGGTATTGCAGCAAATGATACAATTTTTTTATATGTAATGCCATGTCTCAATTCTGAATGAATTGAAGATTTTGTTAACTTTACATCACCAAATTGTTCTGTACTAACATTATTTCCAAGTGATTCAAAAAAATCTGTTATTCTTTCTCTAAGAGTTTTTTCCCCTTCTTTTTTAAATTCATTTCCAGTCAATTTCTTTACAATAGACATTTTTTGAAGTATCAATGAGTTATTAATCAAAGCTTTTTTGTCAAAATTTGGATATTTAATATTTGACACATCATCTTTATCAATTGAATCTATCGTAGAATTTGTTTTATTCTTTTTATCTTTAAAGCTGTTAACAATTCCCGCCTCACCGGCGGTATTTTTTTGCCCCTCCGTCCTCGCCTTGAAATTATCACTCGCTTTATCCAATCCCTCAAGCAGCATATCTCTGATTTTGTCAAGCGTCGCAATATCGTCAGAAAGAGCCTTGATTTCAATTCTGTCCTTGCCTGCGGCGAAAGCGGCAATCGCTTTTTTCATTTCGCTGATAATGTTGCCGAGATGTCTTGTCAGCTTTTTCGCAAAGCTGCTGTCCTCTTTGGCAAGCTTATCGGCGAATTTTTTATCAACGAAAACATCAAACATGCTGTCCGCAACAAGCTCCGATATTATGCTTTTTTATGTTGACTTTTCGTGATATATGTGTATAATAATTTAAGAGTTATTCTCAAA
>JBJEQC010000177.1:0-12775 GCA_051881555.1 Acutalibacteraceae bacterium | reverse complement strand
ATTCAGACCTGCTTGGGTTGAACTCACCGCAAGAAACAGCGAGTTCGTTGACGGGATGAATAAATGAAGGTTTGATTATAAAAATATTTGAATTATAAAAAATTCTGTTGAAATTTTAGCGCAATTATGCTAAAATATAAGCGGGAGATGATACTATGGATATGATAAGACCTGTTTCCGATTTGCGAAACAATTTTGCCGATATTTCAAGAACCGTGCACGAAACATCACAGCCTGTTTTTTTAACCAAAAACGGTTACGGCGATATGGTCGTTATGAGCATGGAGACTTTTGAAAAGCTTCACTTTGACAGCGACGTTTATTGCAAATTGCTGGAAGCAGAGCGTGAAGCGGAACTTACCGATGTTCGCTATTCTTCAAAAGATGTTCTGAAAGCAATGCGGGAAGCGATCGGAGGATAACGGCTTGTATAATCTTCAGTTTCTTCCCTTGGCTCAAAGCGATTTGGTCGGAATTGTCCGATATATCGCCGACGATTTGCATAACAGAGAAGCCGCACAAAAATTAGCGGATGAAATCATAAAAGCAACGGAAACCCTGACCGAGTTCCCTTATTCTTTTCCCGCATACACGGCGATTCGTCCCACCAAAAACGAATACAGAAAAATGACTGTGCAAAATTACATGATTTTTTATACCGTTGACGAAAAAACGAAAACAGTCACGGTATCAAGAGTTGTTTATGCAAAAAGAGATTACGATAAGTTAATTAAATGAATCAGCCTGCTGACCGTGACGGTTGGCAGGTTTTTCTGTTTGCTTGACATTGAAATTGAACGCCATAAATTTACTATTGACATTTTGCACCGAAAGGTATATTATATTAATGCGTATCGAACAAATGTTCTATAGTTGAAAAATCGAGGGAGGGAGCAATGTGATAAGAAAGGTTTATGTTGATGTCGTCGTGCTGCAGGATAAAGACGGCAAAAGCCGCCCCTTGAGGATTCAATGGGAGGACGGCACGGTTTATAAAGTTGAGCGCTTGCTCAGCCGAAGCAGAACCAAGTCACGCAAGGTCGGCGGAGGAGATATGAGATATACCGTTCAGATAAACGGAAAGGAAACATTTCTGTTTGAAGAGGACGGCCGCTGGTTTGTTGAAGCTGTAAAGTAATCTTGAAGGAGGCATGAGCCGTGGCGGACAAAATGTATTGCTGCATCGATTTGAAATCGTTTTACGCTTCCGTGGAGTGCGTGGAGCGTGGGCTTGACCCGATGAAAACAAATCTTATCGTTGCCGACCCGACAAGAGGGAGCGGCTCAATCTGCCTTGCAATCACGCCTGCAATGAAAGCACTCGGCATCAAAAACCGCTGCCGTGTTTTTCAGATTCCGAAAAATGTTGAATATATCACCGCCATGCCGCAGATGCGGAAATATATGGAGATTTCGGCAGATATTTATTCGGTTTATCTGCGTTATGTCAGCCCCGATGATATCCATGTTTATTCAATCGACGAATGCTTCATTGACATGACGGATTATCTCAAGCTCTATAAAAAAACACCGCTTGAATTTACGGTTATGCTCATGGACGCAGTATATAAAGAAACGGGGATATGCGCTTCGGCGGGCATCGGCACAAATCTTTTTCTTTGCAAGGTTGCTCTTGATATAACCGCCAAGCATTCGCCGAACTTTATCGGATTTCTCGATGAGAAAAAATTCAAGGAAACCGTTTGGACTCATCGCCCGATAACCGATGTCTGGAATGTCGGCAGAGGGATTGCCGCCCGACTTGAAAAAATGGGAATTTTTGATTTGAAGGGCGTTGCGGAATTTCCCGAGAGTTTGCTGTATAAGGAATTCGGAGTAAATGCGGAGTTCCTGATTGACCATGCCAACGGCACAGAGCCTTGCACGATAAAGGATATCCACGAATACAAATCAAAATCCGCTTCGCTCTCAAACAGTCAGATTTTGTTTGAGGATTACGGCTATAACGACGCTTGGACGATAATAAAAGAAATGGTTGATTTGCAGGTGCTTGAATTGGTTGACAGACACCTTGTCACGGATTCGATTTCCCTGCATATCGGCTATTCGAAGGATGTTATAAAATCGAGCGGAGGAACGAGAAAGCTTGACGGCTTCACGAATTCTTATAAAAAAATAATTTCACATTTTGAGGCTCTTTATAATGAAACGGTGAACAAGGCGTTCCCGATTCGCAAAATCAGCATAGGTCTGTGCGACCTGCAGGATGATTATATGGCTAGCATAACGCTTTTTACCGATGTTGAGGCGGAGGAGCGGGAGCGCAAACTGCAGGAGACCGTTATTGATATCAAAAAAAGATACGGCAAAAATTCGATTCTTAAAGGAATCAGTTACACCGAAAAGGCAACCGCACGGAGCAGAAATAAAATGGTGGGAGGTCACAACGGCGGTGAATAAAAATACTGACAGAGCAAGGCAGTTCATGCCCTTTGCGGCGCTGACAGGCTTCTACGGAATAATCAAAGAGCGAGAGAGCCGTTCCGAGCCGAGGCATGAGCTTTCTGAGGACGAAGAAAAAATCCTTTCCGACCGAATGAATCTGGTCAGGAAAGGAATGATGGTGAAATTGACTTTTTATAGCGGGTCACGCTATGAAACGGTCACGGGAATGGTGTCCGATATTGATTTGATTTACCGAAGCATAACAATTGTCAAGAGAAAAATTTATCTTGACGATGTGATTGACATCAGCTCGGAGGATTTTAAAGATAATGACGAAAAATATTAAAATTCTTTGTCAATAACCATTTGGCGGTAGTCGAGAAATTCAAATCCCGTTCTTTGATAGAGCCTTATTGCTCCCGTGTTTTCTTCTCCGACCTCAAGGCGAAGCCTTTTGGCTTTCCCTTTCAGCTCATTTTCAATAAATTCAAAGAATGAGCCGCCGATGCCGCAGCCCCTGAAAGCGGAATCAACAAAAAGCTCCTCAATCCATGCGGCGAATCCGCCAACCTCGGTTTCATATTTCATTGAGATGAGCGCAAAGCCGGCAGGAGCGCCGTCGGCTTCAAAAATATAGCCCTTGACAAGCTCGGGAAGCTCGAAAACGGCTTCAAAGTTGAGATTCAGCGTTTCTTCCGGGACGGTGTGAAGCACTGCGGGCGGAGCGTAAAATTTCTTTACCATCTCCAAAAAAATTTCTTTATCTGTCGGTTCAAAGGGTCTGATTCTGACTTGCATGATTGATTTTTCCTTTCACGGCGTTAAAAATTCGGAAAATCCGAAAATTTTTGTGTTAATTTCGCAAAATTTGCGGTTTTTCAAAAAATATTTTTGCGGTTTACTTGACTTATAATAAAAATTCTAATAATATTTAACTGACAAAAGCAGTTGTTAAAGGATGTGTGAAAATGGATGCGGTTGATGTTAAAATCATCGAATGTCTGAAAGCAAATTCAAGAGAGAATGCCTCCGTTATCGGGAGCAAGGTCAACATGTCGGTTTCGGCGGTTATCGAACGCATTAAAAAGCTCGAAGCGAGCGGGATTATCAAGCAATACACGGTTGTTCTCGATAACGAAAAGCTCGGTATGGATATAACCGCATTTATTTCTGTGAGCATGGAGCATCCGAAGTTCAACGACGGCTTTGTTGATTTCGTCATGCGCCATCCGCAGATAATTGAATGTCACTATATAACGGGCGATTTCGATTTTCTGCTGAAAATCTGCACGAACAGAGCAAAGGGACTTGAACTGCTTCTGAATGAAATCAAGGGAGTCGGCGGCGTGTCGCTGACGAAAACCCTCGTCGTTTTATCAACCAACAAAGAGGACTACTGCGCCGATGTCAATGCGGCTGTGCAATGAGGTTTTTTTCGGGTCGTTGACCCGAAAAATGAAGAAATGAAGTGTGCCTGCGGCACATACGGTTTTGGGACGATGTGGGCATCGTCCCCTACAAATTGAAAAAATGGTAGCCTTGCTGCTGTCCGTGGAAACAGCAGAAATCATCGGCAACCTCGTAGGGGCGAACTGCGTTCGCCCGATAGAAAAGTGATGAAGTGATGTGTGCCTTCGGCACATGCCGGTAGGGGCGACCCTGTGTGGTCGCCCGCTTTTCGCAAATTAAGGATAGGCTCCGCCTATGACCGATTGTAATTGCTCCGCAAAAGCTGTTTTTTGAGTGAAGAGGTAAAAGGTAATAGGTACACGGCAGGGCGAGGGCTTGCTCCCGCCGTCTGCTTGTCATGACGAATCCGTTGAAAAATAACGATTTTTTGTAGGGAACGCTGTCCTCAGCGTTCCGATTAAACATCAGAAATCATCGGCAACACGGTAGGGGCGAACTGCGTTCGCCCGCTTGAAAACGCCCGATATCAGCACAATTTTTCCGTAGGAAACGCCGTCCTCAGCGTTCCGAAAAACATAAAAGCAACGGCTCGGTTTATGCGGGACGGGTGACCCGTCCCCTACGGTCGTCGACTGAAAACGAACAAATTCACGACAAATCCGTAGGGTTCGGCGTCCTCGACGAACCGATTCGCCGCAGGCGAATAATTTGGTAAATTTTTTTTGTAAATCGCCGGGGCTTGCTCCCGCCGCTTTTATTCTTCAACAACGATATTATTCGTATAAATATATTCCTGCAAATATTCGCTTGCGGCGTCAAGGTCAAGCACCTCAACCCATTGACCGCTGATTGTGTCTGCATACATATGCTCATCAATCGGAACCCGGTTTTGCTCAATGTCAAAGGCAAGAACGCTGACCCCGCCTTTGAAAGCGAGAGAGGTGATTTCGGCGGGTGAAAGGTCGGTCTGAATCAGCGGAAAAACTTCTTTCATCGCTTCAAAAAGCTTCGGGATTCCCGCAGTTTTTGCCTGACCGATAAGAGCGGTAATAACCTTCCTCTGGCGGTAGGTTCTCATATAATCCGTGTCAAGCTTTCGGATTCGGCAGTAGACAAGAGCCTGAGCACCGTTAAGATGAACGCTTTCGCCGTAGTCTATTGTGTGTCGGGTTGTTTGATTGATGTATTTTGCTTCTTTCTCGGTGACTTCAACATCAATGCCGCCGAGCTTGTCTATAATATTCGTGAACATATCAAAATCAACCATAACATAATGGTCAATGTCAACGCCGAAATTGTATTCGATTGTGTCAACCACAAGCTGAGGGCCGCCGTAGGTGCAGGCGGCGTTAAGCTTTGCTTTTTTGCCCTTTGACGGAATCTCAACCCAGCTGTCTCTGAGAAATGAAGTCAGCTTTATTTTTCTGTGGGCATAATCAAGAGAAACAAGAATCATCGAGTCCGAGCGGGAGGAGGACTCTGCGCTGCCGTCAACGCCGAGAAGCAGAATGTTCGTAACAAGCGGACTGCTTTTAAGCTGAGATGAAGAAATATATTCATTCTTTTCAAGGTCGTTTCTCGTGTAGCCCGATGCGGCGGCAAACAGAAAAACAAATCCTCCGAATGCCAGAATCAGAATAAGAATCAGCGATATCACCGTCTTTAAAAGGCGGTGTTTTTTTCTTTTTTTCTTTGGAGGCTCGTCCTCGGGCTCGGGGGGCAGAGGGTCGGGCGAGGGCAGGTCAAGATCATAGATTTCAAAATCTTCGGAGTTTCTGCGCCTTTTTGATATATAAATATCTTCCATATCGGTTACCTCAAATAAATATGATTAATAATTTTACACCATCACGGCGGTTTGCACAACCCCGAAAATGTAAACATTTTAATATTTGCAAATCTTTTATACTAAATTGTTTGACTTTTTCACCGATGTGGTCTAAAATACAATAGAGTATTTGCGCTGAGAAAGTTGGGCAGTTGCGGGCAGCTTTTGCTGCGTGAGGAAAGTCCGAGCTTCACAGAGCGGGATAACGGCTAACGGCCGCCGAGGGTGACCTTAGGGAAAGTGCAACAGAGATATACCGCCTGTTTTTGCAGGTAAGGGTGGAAAGGCGAGGTAAGAGCTCACCGGCGTGCGGGGAACCGCACGGCCCTGCAAACCCTATCCGAAGCAACACCGACGGGAGGAGGAGCTTTAAGCTCCGGCGTTTGCTCGACGATACTCCGACGGGTGGCTGAAGCCCTGCGGCAACGCAGGGCGTAGACAGATGATTGCCTTAAATGACAGAACTCGGCTTACAGGCTCTCTCGGCGCAATGCTTAAATTATATTGATTATTTGGATGGCATGGAAGATTTTGAAACTGTAACGGGTGTTGTTGAATACATAACATTCCGAAATACCGAAAACGGCTACACTGTTCTTGAATTTTCAAGCGACGGTGAGCTTTTTACTGCCACGGGCAATCTCGGAGAGCTGTATTGCGGCGAAAAAGTGACACTCAGCGGCAGATGGACGGTTCATCCGACCTTCGGCAAGCAGTTCAAAATCGAGGGCTGCAAAAGAGAAATGCCCGAAACGGCGGCGGATATGCTTTCTTATCTATCGTCGGGAATCATCAAGGGCATAAAAGAAAAAACCGCTCAGAAAATAATTGAAAAATTCGGCGATGACAGCTTCAGAATCATTGAATCACGCCCCGACCGCCTTGCGGAGATAAAGGGAATTTCTCTTTCAAGAGCGGAGGAAATATCAAAAGAATTTATAAAGAGAGCCGCCGAAAGGGAGGCTTTGATAGCCCTTGAAAAATACGGCATGACGACGGCGGAATGCCTCAGAGTTTATAAGATTTTCGGCTCAAAATCCGTTGAGACGGTTGAGAGAAATCCGTATTTGCTCTGCGGCGAGAGAATCGGAATAGATTTTGAAAAGGCGTGCCATATTGCAGGCGCTCTGCCGGTTCAGCCTGCCGATGAATACAGAATAGCGGCGGGTATCGTTTATGTTGTCCGCCATAATCTTTACAGCGGCGGGCACACCTGCCTGCCGAGGGAAAAGCTTGTGCCGCCGTGCACTCAGCTTCTCGGCTGCTCTGCCGATACCGTTGAAATTCAGCTTGACGCTCTCATAGAGCAGAAACAGCTTGTTTCGGAATTTATCGGCGCAAGAGAATTTATATTTTTGCCCGATCTTTTCAATGCAGAAAAGAATGCGGCGAACGCCGTGCTGTTCATGAAGCGGTTCGCCCCGAAATGCCTTGATAATATAGAAGATGAAATCGGCAAAGCCGAGCTTGTCAGCGGCGTTTGTTTTAACGAACAGCAGCGCCTTGCAATCAGGCTTGCCGTTGAGAAGGGCCTGCTGATTCTCACGGGAGGCCCCGGAACGGGCAAAACCACAACTTTAAGAGGTATTCTGAAAGTCTTTGAGAGCAGAGGCCTTGAGGTTGCGCTTGCCGCCCCGACGGGCAGAGCCGCCAAGAGAATGAGCGAGCTGACGGGCAGAGACGCCCAGACGATTCACAGGCTTCTTGAGGTTGAATGGGATAACGACGACAGACCGACCTTTCAGCGCAACAGAAGAAATCCTCTGAGCGCGGGAGCGGTTATTATAGATGAGCTTTCGATGGTTGATATCAGCCTTTTTGCGAGCCTGCTTGACGCTCTGCCGATAGGCTGTCGGCTTGTCATGGTCGGCGATTCCGACCAGCTTCCGCCCGTCGGAGCGGGAAATGTTCTCCATGATCTGATTAATTCAAAGGCTCTGCCCGTGGTTGAGCTTAAACAGGTTTTCCGTCAGGCAATGGAAAGCCTGATTGTAACCAACGCCCACCGAATCGTTAACGGCGAATTTCCCGAGATAACCAAAACCGACAAGGACTTTTTCTTTCTTGAAAGAAATTCCGTTCAGTCGGCGGCAAAGACCGTTTCCGAGCTTTGCTCGGTTCGTCTGCCGAAAGCTTATAAATATTCTCCGACAGAAGATATTCAGGTGCTCTGCCCGTCAAGAAAAGGCGAAGCGGGCACGGTCAATCTCAACAAAATCCTGCAAGCGGCTCTTAATCCGCCCGCAAGGCATAAGCGTGAGCATAACCTCGGTCAGAGGGTGTTCCGTGAGGGCGACAAGCTCATGCAGACAAAGAATAACTACAACATTTCATGGACAAGCAGCGAAAAAGAGGGGCTCGGCATTTTCAACGGCGATATCGGAATGCTTGAAAAAATCGACGAGACCGCCCATACATTATATATACGCTTTGACGACAAGCTTGCGGAATATCCGTTTGAGTGTGCAACCGAGCTTGAACATGCCTATGCCGTGACGGTGCATAAAAGTCAGGGTAATGAGTTTGAAGCGGTCGTGATGCCCGTTATCGGCGTGATTGATATGCTTGCTTACAGAAACTTGCTTTACACTGCAGTCACAAGGGCAAAAAAGCTGATGATTCTTGTCGGCACGAAAAATACGGTTGAAAGAATGGTTGCCAACAACAGCAAGGCGAAGCGGTATTCCGCTTTGAAAAGCTTTATTATGCTTGGTGATGAAAATTGAAAAATATATTTGCTCCGCTCGTTTCGGCTCTTTTTCCCGACAGATGCGCCTATTGCGGAGTCCCGATAGCTTCGGGCTCGCTTGCTTGCGAAAAGTGCATGGATTCTCTACCGAGAATCAGCGGCGAAATCTGCCCGAAATGCGGCAGAGAAAAAGAAAACTGCTCTTGCAAGAAGGCTGAAATGTATTTTGAACGCCTTGCCGCCCCGTTTTATTTTTCGGGAGTTGTCAGAACGGGAATTCATGCCTTCAAATTCAGAAAAAGCCCCGATAATTACAGAGCGTACAGCTTTGAAACGGCAAAAACGGTCAAGGAAAGATTCGGCGGCGTACACTTTGATTATATAACCGAAGTTCCCATGACGGCAAAAAGCATCAAAGACAGGGGATATAACCAATGCGCCCTGCTTGCAAAAGGGATTGCCGAAGAACTCGGAATTGAATACAGAGCAGGCGTTCTCAAAAAGATTTATGAAACCGAAAAACAGCACGGGCTGAGCTATTATCTCAGAAAAGGCAACCTGACGGGAGCGTTTGATGTTGCCGATGCTGAATCGGTCAGGGATAAAACCGTTTTGCTCTGCGACGATATTTCAACCACGGGCGAAACTCTGAACGAATGCTCAAAAATGCTCTGGCTTTACGGAGCGAAAGAGATTTACTGCGTAACAACTGCGCTGACAAAAAGCAGATTAACGGAAAAGCAAAAATAAATCATAATATTGAAAGGACGGTGATGCA
This sequence comes from Acutalibacteraceae bacterium, assembly GCA_051881555.1. Classification (GTDB taxonomy): domain Bacteria; phylum Bacillota; class Clostridia; order Oscillospirales; family Acutalibacteraceae; genus CAG-177. The sequence goes on along the minus strand of JBJEQC010000177.1, from coordinate 3,664 downwards.
ATGCTCGGCACAAATATAGGAATTGACCTCGGAACGACCTCAATTGTCGTTTTTGTTGAGGGCAAGGGAATAGTTATGTCCGAACCCAGCGTTGCCGCCTATGAAAAGGAAAGCGGAAAGCTGATTGCTGTTGGCAAAAAGGCTTGGGAGATGCTCGGCAAAAATCCCGATTCAATTCGGGTTGTAAAGCCCATGGAACACGGCGTTGTGTCGGATTTCACGGCAACGAAGCATATTCTCCGTTTCTTCCTTTCAAAAATATGCAAAAACATGGTTTTCAAGCCGAATGTTGTCGTCTGCGTTCCGTCAATGGCAACAAGCCTTGAAAAGCGAACGATTCTTGACCTTGTAACCTCCTCGGGAGCGGCAAAAGCATGTCTGATTGAAGAACCGCTTGCCGCTGCGCTCGGAGCAGGGCTGAAAAGCGACCGCCCCGTCGGCACGATGATTGTTGATATCGGCGGCGGTACAACCGACATTGCGGTTATAACAATGGGCTGTATCTCCGTTTCCCGTTCGGTCAAAACTGCGGGCAATGCGCTCGATGAAGCAATAGTCAGGCAGATAAGGCGGGAAAGAGATGTCATAATAGGTGAGAAAACCGCAGAGATAATCAAAAAGCAGATCGGCTGTTCAAATCTCAGAAATGTCGAACTCGGCATGACCGTCAAAGGCAAGCATTTTATAACGAACATGCCTGTCAGCATAGAAGTCAGCTCAACCGAGGCTTATCTTGCCATGCGCCCTCACCTTGAAACGATAGGCGAGGCGGTGCGTTCGGTTCTGGAGCTGACTCCGCCCGAGCTTTCATCGGATATCTGCGAATCGGGCATCCATCTGACGGGCGGCGGCGCTCTGCTTCAGGGTATCGACAAGATGATTCAGAAAAAAACCGGAGTTAAAACGACGGTTGCCGATGACCCGCTCAGCTGCGTTGCGCTCGGAACGGGCGAAGCGCTTTCGCATATTGATATTCTCAGCCAGAACGGCTATGTTTTCAAGGCTCGCAACGAGATAGGCGGGCTTAATCCCGAAGCGAACGAATAAATCCGAAAAAACCGTCCAAGAATGTATTTGCAGCTTTGCATATCAAATAAAGGACGGTTTTATTTATGAAAAAAAGAAACATAATTGAAATTTCGGTGGCTCTGGGGCTTGTGCTGTCAATAATCGCTTCGGTGGTCGGCTTCGGCTTCAGATGCGGCGAGGTCAGAGAAGAAGTAGTGCGGCTTCATATTCTTGCAAATTCCGACAGCGAGGAGGATCAGCGGGTCAAGCTTGCCGTTCGTGATGCGCTCCTCAACTGCGGAGAAGAAATGTTTTCGGGGGCGGTGGATGTCAAAAACGCCGCAGATATTCTCGATTCGCAAAAAACGGAGCTTATCGAAACTGCGAACGCCGTGCTTGCCGAAAACGGCTTTGATTATAAAGCCCGGATTTGCCTTGTGAAAGAATATTTTTCAACCCGCACCTACGAAAATTTCACAATGCCTGCGGGCGAATACCTTGCGCTGAAGGTCATTCTCGGCAAAGGCGAGGGGCATAATTGGTGGTGCGTGATGTTCCCGCCGCTCTGTCTGCCTGCCGCAACGGAAAAGACGGAGCTTGATGCGGTTTTCGGCAGCGAAGGCGCAAAGCTCATTCAGAGCAGCCCGAAATATGAAATGCGGTTTAAGATAGTTGAAGTCTTTGAAGAAATCAAAAACCGATTCAAAGAATAAGAACCCTATACAAAAGGAGAAAAAGCATGGAAAAGATGAATATGGACAGAAAAACTCTGAAATATTTTGCAAGAATGGCGGCGGAAAGCTATGTTAACGACCCCGTTCATGCCTATGCGACAAAATCGGAAGAAAAAAGAAAGAAATTTGTTTATCATTTCATGCTTGAACGCCTCAGCTCCTCAAACGGAAAGGATTTTGTCTGCGTTGACGAGGAAAACCGTGGGCTGTGCGTGTGGCGTGACGCCAGAAACAATTACACAACGGCGGAATTCCTTGCCTGCCCGAATTGGGTGTTCCTTGTTTATTATCTGCCCTCAACCGTCAGAACGCTGAAAGCCTACAGCCATCTTGACGCAAAGGTTTTTGACGATAACACTCTCCTGATTTCTCCCGTTTTTGTCGATAAAAGATTTCAGGGTCAGTGCATTGCGACAAAGCTGATAAAGCAGGGCATAAACGAGCTTGTTCCGCAGGGCTACAAGCTCGGCCTTGAAACCCAGAACCCCGATAATGTCGCCTTATACGAAAAACTCGGCTTCAAAACAGTCAAATATACTTATTTCAAAAGCGAGAAAATACATAATTACTATATGGTTTATTCCGAAGAAAATAACGGTGAAGAAAAGAAATAATGAAAATTAAATGTATGTTGACCGATTCAAAAGAGTATAACTCTTTTTGCGGCTTGGAGGATTCAATATATACGGTCAGAATCAGCAAGCATTATGAATATTGGTATTATGACTTGTGTGATATGATCGGTTTCTATAAAAACTCAAAAACAGAGCTGATTCTTGATGTTTCGGAAAACGACATGAAATCGGCTTGTTTATTATACGGAAATCATAAATATAATGAAAAGATATTAAGAGAGCATGAACCATCGGTTATGGTACATACGACCACACTTGAAGCGTATAAAGAAATTTTAACAGACGGCTCAATAAAGTGTTGGAATATGCTTAAAAGGCAAAAAGATAACTTTGAAGAAAAACCGATAGGCAGCTTGCTGGGCGATATTGAAGATTTCTCGAATTATGTAATGCTTTCTCCCGTCGGAGTAAACAACGAGATAATTGTTGCTTCAAAGGAAAAGGGGAGAATTGATATTAACCCAAATCAAACTTATCGGGCGGGTTGCAGGTTCTATTTGAATGCAAAAGAGCTTGCAAATGACGGACTGTTGCTGCGAGACGGACAGCATATAAAAGTTAAAAACGAAATACCGCTTGATAAGTATTTGATTTGGTATTCAACCGCAGAAAGAATTAATTTGCTTTCAGTGACAACACCCTTGGAATTTTTTCGATTGTCAAACAAAGAGTTTTATAAAAGATTTGGAGAAAGATATGATTAACATAAAATATGCGACATACGATGAGTATGAATTAATATTAAAAATAGATGAATCAGTATCTCAGAACAAATGGAAAACTTGGACGGATAATAAACAAGCAATTTTTGCTTTTAATGACAATGAGTTTTTGGGTTGGTTACAGTATAGCTTTTTTATTGAGAAATGGCCGTTTGTAAACAGACTTTATATTTTTGAGAAATATCAGAACAATGGGGTGGGTACAGCTCTAATGATGTTTTGGGAAAATGAAATGATTGCAAAAGGCGAAAACAAACTTATGCTCTCAACGGAGAGTAATAATATTGGAGCACAGCGTCTATATTATCGCTTAGGATTTAAATGCGTTGGAGAACTTGATTTGCGGGAAGAAAACAAGGAATGTATAATGCTGAAAGAATTGCGACTATGTAAAAGCAAAAAATAGCTGAAAAATCTATGGTAATTGTTTTCCGAAAACCAATAAAACCCGACGGCTTATCGGTAGGGGCGAACTGTGTTCGCCCGCCTGAAAACGCACAAATCCACAATAAATCCGTAGGGTTCGGCGTCCTCGACGAACCAATTCGCCGCAGGCGAATAATTT
>JBJEQC010000176.1:0-2933 GCA_051881555.1 Acutalibacteraceae bacterium | reverse complement strand
AACGGCGAGGTGGTTTCCGTCGGCAGGAACAGGCGTGAAACGGGCAAAAACGCTCTTGCTCATGCAGAGCTTGAAGCGATTGACCTTGCCTGCAAAAAGCTCGGCGGCTGGCGGCTTTGGGAATGCGAAATGTTCGTGACTCTTGAACCCTGCCCCATGTGCACGGGCGCAATCATCAATTCGAGGCTTCGCCGTCTTGTTTTCGGCGCAAGCGACGGAAAAGCGGGTTCATGCGGGTCGGTAATCAATCTTTTTGACCTGCCATATAATCATAAGCCCGAGGTTGTTCCGGGCTTCATGGCGGAGGAATGCTCCGCTCTGCTTTCTGATTTCTTTTCGGAGCTAAGGAGAGCCAAAAGCGAAAAAAACAGCTTGATTCACAAAAAGAACAATATTAACGGGAGGAGTGCCGATGAGCATTGAAAAGGTGCTTTTTGCAATTGAATTAATCGGAACGGTTGCCTTTGCGGTTTCCGGCGTAATAACCGCTCTCGAAAAGAAATTTGATGTTTTCGGAGCGCTTGTGCTCGGCACGGTAACGGCTGTCGGCGGAGGAATCGTGAGAGATCTGATTCTCGGAGTTCTGCCGCCCATGGCATTCAGAAAATCCGTTTTTGCGATAACCGCTCTTGTGACTTCGCTTGTTGTTTTTGTTATCGCATATTTTCTCGGCACGAGAATCAAAAAGCATTTTGATGTTTATTCGCAGATTATAAATGTTTTCGATTCAATCGGTCTTTCCGTTTTTGTTATCGGCGGCGTTAACAGCGCAATCGCCTGCGGCTTCGGCGAGAATATGTTCCTTTCGGTTTTTGTTGCAACCCTGACAGGGGTTGGCGGCGGAGTTATGAGGGATATTATGGCGGGCAAAGTGCCGAAAATTCTTCGCAAAAGGGTTTACGCTATTGCGGCAATAATCGGTGCGCTGATTTATTATAATCTGATACATTATGAAGTTTGTTCAACGGCGCTTGCGGTTATCATCGGCGCAGGCTCGGTTATGATAATCAGAATTCTTGCAACGGTTTTTCAATGGAATCTTCCTACGGTTAAAAATCTGGATAAGTAAAAACGGCGGATTGAAATGTTGATTCGTATGATAAAGGGCTGAAATATATGAAATTAGGAGTAATCACAGATATTCATAACAATTTTACGGCACTTAAAGCCGTTGCAGAAGAATTAAAGCAACTGAAATGCGATAAAATTATTTGCTGTGGAGATATAATCGGAATCGGACCGTATCCCGAAGAAACAGTGCAATACATGATGCAGATTCCCGGTTTAATTGCGGTACGGGGAAACCATGAAAAATATTTACTTGAAAAAATGCCGACCGAATATCCGAATGAAGAACACATGGGTCTTGAAGAAATGAAACATCATAAATGGGAACATGGCTTATTATCAACGGAATCCGTTGATTTTCTCAGACAATTACCGTATCGGGTGAATGTTGAATATGAAGGTTTCAGTTTGTCCGTTATGCATTATTGTATGGATTATGACGGTCATTATATCAATTATAAAGCAAATCCGTCCGCAGAGGATTTGGAGAAGATGTTTGACGGTATCAGAAGTGATATCGTTTTATATGGGCATGACCATTGCAGAAATATTTGCAATGGAGACAAATTATATATAAATGTCGGTTCACTCGGCTGCCCTGCCCGGGATAAAAACATTGCACGGGCAGGTATTGTGAAAATAGAAAAAGAAAATGTTGAAGTTGAACCGATTGAAGTTGAATATGATGTAAATGAGGTAATCAAGGCGATTGATGAGATAAATTATCCCGAGGCGGATAATATTAAAAAATTCTTTTATGGGATTTAATAAGGGACTATAATGAAAATAGAATTAAAGCAAGTAAATGTTAATATGGCTGAACAAGAATATGAGATGTTGCAAGGTATTCTTGATACAGAAAACGGTTTTACGAATCCTGCATATAACTTATCCTACAAGAAATATAAAAAATGGTTGCAAGAAGCAGACAATCATTCACGAGGTGTAGGCTTGCCAAAGGATTGGATACCGTATACAACATATATTTTGTATATTGACAATGTGCCTGTAGGATATGGCAGGATAAGACACTCATCGTCTGAATATTTGGAAACTGTCGTTGGTGCAGGAAACCTTGGATATGGTATTTCAAAGAAATATCGTGGAAATGGTTATGGGGATATACTTTTTAAAGAATTATTGAAGAAATGCAAAGAACACGGTTATAAAGAAATCAAATTATTTCCTTTGAAAACAAATGAAGTCACTGTGAAGATAATGCTGAAAAACGGTGGAAAGATAATCGGCGATTTCAAAAACGAAAAACATATTATATTGATTCCGATACAGTAATATAAATCCCAATTTGTAGTGGACGATGACCATGGTATTCAAAATGCAGAAATAACGGATTTTGCTGTATTCACGGTAGGGCGGGGGCTTGCTCCCGCCGATTTGAATTTATGAAAATATATCGTTTTTCATAAATATATATAAACAAATTATTCGCCTGCGGCGAATCGGTTCGTCTGGACGCCGAGCCATACGAATTTGCCGTGAATTTGTGCGTTTTCAGACGGCGACCGTAGGGGACGGGTCGCCCGTCCCGCATTATACAGAGCCGTTTTTTCGGAACGCTGAGGACAGCGTTCCCTACGATGGAATAGTATTGATTTATGGCATTTTCAGGCAGGCGAACGCAGTTCGCCCCTACCATGTTGCCGATGATTTCTGCTGTTTTCATGGGAAAAACTGCAATTATCTGCTTGGGCTCCCTCTTGAGGGTGCGGGTTGCCGGTGGCAACCTCTGAGCGTATGCTCAGAAGCACCGACCGAGGCGGGAGCTGAGAAAGCTGTCGCCCGCAGGCGCCTGAGGGAGTTAACAATCAGCTTTTGTGAAGCACACTTCATTTGATTCAGGGCAG
>JBJEQC010000175.1:0-2941 GCA_051881555.1 Acutalibacteraceae bacterium | reverse complement strand
AGCATTCAGTCCTTGGAGAGGGACTTTAATAACTACTACTTTATTATACGAGGAGGTGGCATTTGCGAAGCAAATGACGGAGGATTGATAAGCTGACGGTTAAATTATTGTATACATAAACACACAAACCCCGATTTATCAAAATAATCATACGGACAGCCGTTGCGGCTGTCCGTATGCAAATAATCGATTAATAATAACGGTAGCTGGCGACGACCTTGCCGAGAATAATGACCTCATTAACAATAATGGGTTCATAGGTTTCGTTTTCGGGCTGAAGCCTGAAATGACCGTTTTCCTTGTAAAATGTCTTGACCGTTGCGGAGTCCTCAATCAGCGCAACAACGATTTCGCCGTTGGATGCGGTCGGCGTTCTCTCAACAATAACAATGTCTCCGTCAAGGATTCCCGCTCTGAGCATACTTTCGCCCCTGACCTTGAGGGCAAAATATTCCTTATCCTGCGAGCCGGGAGCCGAAAACGGCAGATAGCCCTCGATTTCCTCAACGGCAAGAATCGGAGAACCTGCGGTGACCGTTCCGAGAACGGGAACATGGGTCACATTGTCCGACTGACCGACGATTTTAATGCATCTTTTGAGCATCGGGGGGCGCTCGATATATCCCGCCGCTTCAAGTGCGTCAAGGTTCGCCTGAACCGACGAGGTTGAGCGCAGACCGACGGCGGCGCCGATTTCACGAACGCTCGGCGTCATGTTGTTGTTCGCCGTTTCAAGAAGAAATTCATATATTTTTTGCTGAATCGGAGTTATCGGTTTCATAAAAATCCTCATTTCTTATTAAAAACTGTTGAAATCGAGCCGTCGGGGGGCTGTTTTTAGCGGAAAATAACTGTTCCTGACGCTATTATAGCACAAATGTTCAGCGAATGCAAACATTTGTTTGAATTTTTTCAAAAAATTTTTTCAGCCCGCTTTGGTAGCTCAATTTTTGTTGAAAGTTTATCAATTTTTGTTGAAAGTTTATCAATAAAATATTGCAAAATAACGGAAATGTTGTATAATGTTTATATATGGCTAAAATTTCAATTCACTTTGAAAGGAAAACCGAAAATGAAAAAAATAATTGCGGCGGCATTATCAATTTTGGTTGGCGCATTCGGTTATACCATAGTTGATAAGGCACTCGAAAACCGAGTTGCAACGCTCGAAAGCGAAGTTGCGGAATTGCGTGGGTATCACACGGCTGTATCTGATTTATCCGCAGAGAACGGTTCTTCAAACGAAGAAACTTCGTTTGAAATTAAGGTTGGAAATCATTTGTATGAATCCCCAAATTCTATTTATAAGTTTTTGGTGCGTCAATATAGTGACGGAAGTTTTAAATATATACCTTACGACTTGTATGAATCAGTTTTATTGGGAGAAACAACAAATTCTCAAAAAGCGATTGCTCGTTCTCCGGAATCGCCAAGTGTTGAAATGAGCGATTGGGCTGATTGGACAGAAACAACTGCAACTTCAGTTTATACCTCAGCATATCCAATAACAGAATTCTATGTTAATCTAACGGAGAGTTCCGCATATATTTCTGGAATTCAAGAAACTCTTTCTTGTTATTATGATAGAGATTACTCTCAATTAACCAAAACAAAAGAAACATATTATGTTACAATTTACTATAAGGGTTATACTGATAGTGATCTTGCAGGAAGAGAACTTGAAATTTTTTCTAGAATAGGTAGCGAAAGCTATTATAGTCAAACTCCGTATACAACAATTAAACCGGATGGAAGTTTTGAATTAGAATATACAATTTATGTCGATGCATTTTTAGATAGTTACGAACATTGTGTAAGCTCAATCAATATCCAATAATTAATAATTCAAATACATACATTTACCAACAGAAAGGAAGATAACAATGGCAAAGAGCAGACTTATCGGCGAATACCCGGTTATCGGTATCCGCCCCATAATTGACGGCAGAAGAGGACCTCTCAAGGTCAGAGAATCCCTTGAGGAGCAGACAATGAACATGGCGAAAACCGCAAAGGCTCTCTTTGAGGAGAATATACGCTACTCAAACGGCGAGCCCGTTAAGGTCGTTATTTCAGACACGACCATCGGCAGAGTTGCCGAGGCTGCCGCCTGCGCCGCTCAGTTCAAAAAGGAGGGCGTTGACATCACCCTTTCCGTCACTCCCTGCTGGTGCTACGGCGCCGAGACAATGGATATGGATCCCAACACCATCAAGGGCGTCTGGGGCTTCAACGCAACCGAAAGACCCGGTGCGGTTTATCTTGCATCCGTTCTTGCGGCTCACGCTCAGAAGGGTCTGCCCGCATTCGGCATCTACGGCAGCGAGGTTCAGGAGGCTGACGACACAAGCGTTCCCGACGATGTTAAGGAAAAGCTTATCCGTTTTGCAAGAGCCGCCGTTGCAACCGCAACAATGAGAGGCAAATCATATCTTCAGATCGGTTCAATCTGCATGGGCATTGCAGGCTCATCAATTGACCCGAACTTCATCGAGGAATATCTCGGCATGAGAGTTGAATCCGTTGACGAGGTTGAGATTATTCGCCGAATGACCGAGGGCATCTATGACGAAGCCGAGTATCAGAAGGCTCTCAAATGGACTAAAGAACGCTGCAAAGAGGGCTTCGACAAGAACCCCGAATTTGTCAGAAAGAGCGATGAGCAGAAAGAAAAGGATTGGGAATTCACCGTTAAGATGATGTGCATTATCAAGGACCTTATGAATGGCAATCCCAATCTTCCCGAGGGCAGAGAGGAAGAAACAGTCGGTCACAACGCAATTGCCGCCGGCTTCCAGGGTCAGAGACAGTGGACGGATTTCTATCCCAACGCAGACTTTGCAGAGGCTATGCTCAACACCTCTTTTGATTGGAACGGCACAAGAGAGCCTTATATCCTTGCAACCGAAAACGATGTTCTCAACGGTCTCGGAATGCTGTT
>JBJEQC010000174.1:0-2951 GCA_051881555.1 Acutalibacteraceae bacterium | reverse complement strand
GACTTTATCAGAGCCGATTACACGGAATATGACGCCGCAGTTGAGCGGGCAAATTCCCTTGACCGAAGAAAATATGCCGATTTAACCGAGCTTGACACGGCGCTTTCGGTTAATGTCAGAGATTTATATTCCTGCGAACAGTCAATTGTTGACGAACAGGCAAAGGCAATCAACGACGCTATTGATAATCTGAAGCTGAAAATCGGTAAGACGGTTACTCTATATTCATCGGAGACGGATCTGAGACTGTTTGAAACCGTTAGAATAATCGCAGTTATTGATCCTATCGATGCTCTTTATGAAAAAATTGAATGGTCATCAAGCGATACCAATGTTGTTCTTGTTTCAAAAAACGGTTATGCAAGATGTCTCGGTAAGGGAATAGCGGTAATAAAAGCAACTGTTACCAACGTCGACGGAAGCATAATTGAAAACACAATATCTATTGATTGCGAATTAACATCATTTGAAGAATTTGTTGCATTTTTGTTCAGACCAATCTTTATAATTGCCGATAAAATAAACAGAATAAAGATGCTATAAAGCAAAACGGGGCAGCCTGTGAAAAACGCAGACTGCCTTCTCTTTTTCTTATCCGTAAATCCTTTTGCTGTATTCGGCATATTCGCCGCTTTTTATTTCATCAATCCATTCAGAATTTGCAAGATACCATTCAATTGTCTTTTTCATGCCGCTGTCAAAATCCGTTTCGGGCTTCCAGCCGAGAGCCGCAGTAATTTTTGACGGGTCAATTGCATAGCGAAGATCATGCCCTGCCCTGTCCTTAACATATGTGATTAGTGATTCTGGCTTTGAGAGATAACGCAGGATGGTTTTAACAACATCAATATTAGTCCTCTCATTGTGACCGCCGACATTGTAAATTTCTCCGGGAATCCCGCCGTGAATAATTAAGTCGATTGCCTTGCAATGGTCTTCAACATACAGCCAATCTCTGACATTAACTCCTTTGCCGTAAACGGGAAGATTTTTATCCTCAAGCGCTCTGACAATCATCAATGGAATAAGTTTTTCGGGGAACTGATAGGGGCCGTAATTATTTGAACAGCGTGAAACGGTAACGGGCAAGCCGTAGGTTCTGTGATAAGCAAGCGAAAGCAGGTCTGCCGAGGCTTTTGAAGCCGAATAAGGGCTTGAAGTTATCAGCTTCATATCTTCCGTAAAGAAAAGATCGGGTCTGTCAAGCGGCAAATCGCCATATACTTCATCGGTTGAAACCTGATGGTATCTTTTTACGCCGTATTTTTTGCTCGCTTCAAGCAGACAAGCCGTTCCCATAACATTGGTTTCAAGAAAAATAAACGGATTCTCTATTGATCGGTCAACATGGCTCTCGGCGGCAAAATTAACAACAATATCAAATTTCTCATTTTTAAAAAGAGAATCAACAAAGGCTTTGTCCGATATACTGCCTTTGACAAATTTAAAATTCGGATTTTTTAACGCTTTTGAAAGGCTTTTAAGGTTCCCGGCATAGGTCAGAGCATCGAGGCAAACAATTTCATAATCGGCGTATTTATCAAGCATATAATATATAAAATTACAGCCGATAAATCCTGCGCCGCCCGTTACAAGAATTTTCATTCGGTAACCTCCTCGGATTCTATCTTAGGTTCGGGTTCTTTGACCGAAACAATTTTTCTGAACTCAACCTGGTCATAAAGCTTTTTAAACCTCACTCCGACGGAATAGGTTAAATCGCAATTGGGGCAATAGAAATTTGCTCTGAAAAATTGGCAGTGAAATTTCCATTTTGTTTGCTGAGTGCATTGTTTTCCGCAGGATTCGCAGGTGTGGTTAAGCCTTTTTTTATCAACAAGCGGATTGTCAATGTTCCTGATAATCTTTGCTTTATAAAGAAGCTTTGTATAGAATTCTTCATCGCATTTGATAATCTCAGGTTCAATATATCCGCTGTCAAAAATCTTTTTTAAGATTTCGGCGGTCAGCATGCTGTCGCCGAGCGCTCTGTGATGAATAAAATTCTCGGGATTAATTCCGAGAGCCTCAGCCGCAGTCATTAGACCGACCTGATGCCCTTTTCCGCTTTTTGAATATTTTTGATAGCATTTCTGCAAATCGCAGTAATTTTTCAAAAAAGGAATAATCTTTATCCCGTTAAGATATTTAAAATTGTCGAGCAACACCCTGATATCGCCGTCGCCCCAAGTCATAATAACGCTGTCTTCGTTTCCAATCCATTTTCTGAACATGGAAAAGGTCTGAGTGAACGGCATTCCCCCGCTGATATCATCATTTGTCAGATGAGTAAGTCTTTTAACGGTTCCACGGAGTTTTTTGCCGATCTGAGAACGAATAATATAAGAAAAAGTGTCGATAACCTCGCAGTTTTCATCAAGCTTGACTGCTCCGATTTCAATTATTTCGTTGATATATCCGTCAGCTTTTTTTGCATAAGTGTTGTTCCACTCAAGATCCATTACGATATACTGCATTCAAACATTCCTTCGCTGTATTTTTGAGTTCCCGATATATAATACAATATTTAGCCGCACAATGCAAGAGAAAAAAGCGCCAAAACGCAAAGAAGCAGGCAACTGCATTCAACAATCGCCTGCTCCAAAAAAACAGAGCTTATTTTGTGCCGAAAATTCTGTCGCCTGCATCGCCGAGACCGGGAACAATGTATCCGTGGTCATTAAGATGATCATCAAGAGCTCCGACATAAATATCAACATCGGGGTGAGCCTCCTTGAGGGCGTTAAGGCCTTCGGGAGCGGCAATAATACACATGAACTTGATATCTTTGGGATTGCGCTTTTTAATCTGAGTTATTGCGTCGATTGCCGAACCGCCCGTTGCAAGCATCGGATCAAGAACTATAACCTCTCTGACCTCTATATCGGAGGGGAGCTTGCAATAATATTCAACAGGTTTAAGAGTTTCGGGGTCACGGTAAAGACCGATAT
>JBJEQC010000173.1:0-2969 GCA_051881555.1 Acutalibacteraceae bacterium | reverse complement strand
TTTTTCAAGGGTCAGACGGTTGCCGTGCTCGGAGGAGGCAATTCCGCTTTGCAGGAGGCTGTACTCCTCTCCGACGGGTGCAAAAAGGTTTATGTTATTCAGAACCTTGATTATTTTACGGGCGAAGCACGGCTTGTTGAGAAGCTCAAAGATAAAGATAATGTCGAATTGATAACAGGAACGGTAATTTCTGCTCTGAACGGCGAAAAATCGCTCAAAAGCCTGACTCTCCGCAAAGAATCCGACGGCTCAGAAAGTGAGCTGGAAGTTGACGGATTGTTTGTTGCAATCGGTCTTATCCCGAATAATGATGCATTTTCCGAAATTGCAGGGCTTGATGAAATGGGATATATTGATTCCGATGAAAGCTGTCTGACTGCAACTCCCGGAGTTTTCGTTGCGGGCGATTGCCGCAAAAAGCAGATAAGACAGATTACAACTGCTACGGCAGACGGGTCTGTTGCCGCTCTTGCAGCGTGCAGATATATTGATTCATTATAATAAACTTAGCCAAAACGGAATTATCTGTTTCGGCTGAATTTTTATTAAAATCGTAATAATTATGAAATTTATTTTTCAATTCCGTGATATATTTTATATACGGAGGTGCGAGAATGAGAAAAAATATAAAGATTGCATTAATCGGGGCTGTGGCGGTTATTGCCGCCGTAATTATTGCCGCTGTTATTATCGGTGATACAGCACAGGTTGTTATTGACCCGGGTCACGGAGGAACGGATGTCGGAGCAGAATATAACGGCAGATTTGAAAAAGACGATAATCTCGCCTTGGCAATTCTGGTCAATGAGAAGCTTAACGAAATGGGTATAGACTCGGTTTTAACAAGGGATAAGGACAAACAGATTTCTCTTGAAAAACGATGCAAAATTGCAAACAAGAAAAAAGCCGATGTTTTTGTTTCGCTTCACAGAAACAGCGCAGACGGGGCAAAGGGCGTTGAAATCTGGGCCGGAAGCGATAAGCCCGAGAAAGATACTGCTCTTGCCGAAAGTATTTTGAGCGGGCTTGATGAAGTAGGCATTTCGCAAAACAGGGGAGTTAAGTTCGGTTACGCCAGGGGAGACGGAGATTATTATGTTAACAGCCACAGCGATATGCCAAGCTGTCTTGTTGAGCTTGGTTTCATAAACAGCGAAACCGACAATGAATTGTTTGATGAAAACACAGATGCTTATGCCGAAGCGATAGCACGGTCAATTGCAGATTTTATTGGTAATAATTAATTGTTCATATTTTTCCTTTGCTATTGACAATTAATGCTTTTTGTCGGATAATATTATAAAGAAAAATATATGGGAGAGTTTCGATGAAAAAGCATTTTTTGAAATTTTTATCATTGCTTACGGCTGTAACATTTATAAGCGGTGCGGCGTTTTTGACGATGTTCAGCCGAGCGGAAGCATATGTATATGAAACGGGGGATACAGTCGAATTCGGCTCATATCCTCAGACAAAGGTTACAGATGCCGATACCATTGCAGCACTTGATTCCGTCAATAAGAATTGGGTTTCTTACCGATTTTACAGCGGCGACGGTAACTACGGCTCAATTCCCGCTTACGGCTCAATGACTGCGGGCGACTTCGCCAAATATGCTGACATTGAGTTAAACGGTGAAAAATACAGAGCGGTATTATTTGACGATTACCGTCCTCTTTCAACCATTAACAAATCCGATACTAACGGTCAGACAAGGAACGGTTATTATAAAAACAAAATTTATTATTTCAAATATGAACCTATTACATGGAAAGTCTTGGATCCTTCAACAGGCCTTGTCCTTTGCGAAAAAACAATTGACACTCAGGCTTATAATAATGAAGTTTATTGGATCGATCTTAACGGAGACTCAAAAACAGATTATTACACCGAATTTTTCAATGATTATGACGGAACGGTTTATGCGAATAACTATGAACACAGCTCAATCAGAGAATGGCTGAATGATGATTTTTATTATGCCGCATTCAATGAAACCGAAAAATCTTTCGTTGCCGGCACTGATCTGAGCGATGTTACCGGTTCAAACGGAGAATCAGTCAGCGATTTTGTTTTTCTGCCTTCATATGATGATTTGCTAAATGAGGAATACGGTTTTTCAAACAGCCCCGATTATCCAGACCCGACCCGAATTGCGGAATCAACCGATTATTCAAAGTGCCTCGGACATTATGTTTTAATCGAAAACGGAAACGAATATTTCGGCAAAGGTTCGTGGATAATCCGTTCGTCAAATCAAAAGTCAGATGCCGTCAGTGCTGTTAAAGTTAACGGTACAATGCGTCTTATTGATGCTCCGACATATGACGCATCAAACGGAATAAGACCCGCAATCAGAATTCCGAGCATCGTTGAGAGAGAATATGTTCTTTCATTCAACGCTAACGGAGGTTTGGGAACGCCTCAGTCTCTTTCCGACAAAACGAACACCGTTTCCATTCCGACAACCGAGCTGACATACGAGGGCTATAGTTTTAAGGGCTGGTCAACAGATAAGAATTCTTCTGTGCCCTCGGTTATGCCCGGTGATGAGCTCAGACTTACGGATGACATAACTCTTTATGCCGTTTGGGGCAAAAATTCATATAAAACCGTTTGGAAATCTGACGGAATTGAGATTGAAACAAAGGATGTTCTGTTTGGTGACGCCATAACGGCTCCCGAAGACCCTCAAAAGACGGGATATACATTCATAGGTTGGAATCCCGATATCCCCGCAAAAATGCCTGCAAAAGACATTGAATTTAACGCAAAGTGGGAAATCAACTCTCATACGGTAACATGGGTAGTTGCAGATAAAAGAACAACCGTAACCTATAAATACGGTGATACTGTTTCGGCTCCTCAGAATCCCGTTTTGGAAGGCTATTCCTTCATGGGATGGGACAAGGCAATTCCCGACACAATGCCCGATAATGATCTTGTGTTTACGGCAATTTTAAAGGCAA
>JBJEQC010000172.1:0-2986 GCA_051881555.1 Acutalibacteraceae bacterium | reverse complement strand
CAAAACGGCTTATCGACTACGCCCACAGATACAACATCGCCGTTCAGTATTGGACAATTAACGACCCTAAAGAAATCAAGCGGCTCAACGACCTCGGGGCTGACTGCATTATGTCCGACAAGCCCGATCTGGCTTATAAGATCATCCGGGGCTGATGTCATTGGGCTTAAGGCTCAGCGCAACCTCGCTTTGAGGAACGAGCTTTGCGCTCTCTGCGCTGAAATAAAGCCCGCTTTCAGACTCCGCAAATGCATATCTGTGCCATTGAGTTTCATAATAAGAAAATCCGCTCTTTTCCGCAATCAGAGCCTGCGCCGCCTGCTCGGCGTTGTCCTCGGGAGCATATGTTCCGATTATGCTTCTGACGGCTGAAAAGAATTCTTCCGCCTTGTCTGTCTGAATGCAGGCAAGGCTTATTTTTTTTGCGTTGCCGTTCTCATCCGTCTGAATTTCAAAAGAAAATTTCGCTCCGTTTTTATCCTCGGCAAAGCAAAAATAGGCGTTATCCTCCCAAAAAGCGGAATCCGATTCAAAAATCAGACTGTCATTATTCTTTTTCAGCCTTTCGATGAAAAGCTCGGGGCTTGCGTTTTCCTGAACTGAGCAGGCAGGCATAATCAGTAATGCCGCCGCAAGAATAAACAAAATCAGCTTTTTCATTTTGCACCGCCGAATCAGTATTTTTTCTTTCGCTTTGCGTTAACTGCCGTAATACCGCCCAAAGCCGAGCAAATAATGATAATCAAAGAAAGGATAAACATTCCGCTGCCTGCCGCCGCTTTGTTAACAATAAACAGAACGACGGAGCATAAAAGACCCTGACCCAGACCCGACAGCGCACCGAACACCGCCCCTTTTTCTTTTATCGGTCTGACAGCCGCAAAGCCGCCCGCAAATCCCGAAAGAACTCCCGCCGCAAAGCCTATCGGCATATAGACTGAGGTTCCCGAACCCGATTTGAGCACCGCAGCGGCGGCAAGGGCAACAATCAGAAAATAAAGCGCCGTTCCGATTGCCGAGCCGATTATAATTTTTATCTGAGGCGAAGCCCGCTTCTCGTCTCTGCGGGTCTTTTTTGATTTTGCGCCCATAAAAAAAACTCCCCTCATATTATTACAAATCAATAATATGAAAGGAGCTTTGCAAATATTCGGTTTTAATTATTCGTCAAAGGTGTCGTCCTTTTTCTTCTTTGTTTTCTTTCTTTTTGCCTTGCTGTTTTCGGCAGCTTCTTCAATCTTTTTCTGCTTTTCAGCCTCGGCAGCCTCTTTGGCAGCCTTGCGCTCTGCTTCCATCTTTTCGTTTGCGGTGTTGTTAGTTGAAACAGCCCAGCGGGTGATCTTCATCTTGTTTCTGTCAGCGCCGGTCTCGATGATAAGAGAATCTTCCTTAACGGTGACGACACGGCCGACTATGCCGCCGATTGTTGTTATCTCGTCGCCGATCTGAATATTGTCACGCATCTGCTGTTCTTCTTTTTGCTTTTTCTTCTGCGGGCGAATCATAACAAAATACATAATTGCAAAAAGAGCAACCATCATAATAATCATTGAAATCGGATTGCTCTGCTGAGTGGTGCCCGAAGTGCCTGACGATGCGGTCGAAGCGAAAAGTGAAATGAAATCCATTAATCTAACCTCCAAAAGATAATGTAAATATTATACATTAGTGTTGAAAAATATGCAATAGTAAAATCAAATATTTTTTATAATGCTATTACAGAATCATGGCAAATGTTCCTGCGGTTATCAGCAAACCTCCGATTACCGTCTTCACCGTCATTTTTTCATGCAGGATAACGAACGCAAGAACCATTGAAATTACAACGCTGAATTTGTCAATCGGCACAACCTTTGAAGCTTCTCCGATTTGAAGAGCCTTGTAATAAAACAGCCAGGAGAGACCCGTTGCAATGCCTGAAAGAACAAGAAAGACCCAGCTTTTTGCTCCGATATCGGAAATTCCGCTCTGAGCGCCCGTGATGAACACAAGCCCCCATGCAACGATGAGAACCACAACGGTTCTGATTGCCGTTGCAAGATTTGAGTTAACATTTGAAATGCCTATCTTTGCAAGAATTGAAGTCAGAGCCGCAAAAACGGCTGACAGCAGCGCATAAACCACCCACGAATTTTTTGCCGCCATTGTTTTCATATCCTCCTGTCAAGAATATCAACATATTTATCGTGATATTCTTCAAATTTTCCGCAGTCAAGGCTGTCACGGATTTCCTGCATGAGCATATTATAAAAATATAAATTATGCATAACGCAAAGCCGCATTGCAAGCATCTCCTTGCTCTTGAACAGATGCCTGATATATGCTCTCGAAAAGTGGGAGCAGGTCGGGCAGGAACATTCGGGATCAATCGGCAGAGGGTCACGCTCATATTTTCTGTTGTTGAGATTGATGATTCCCTGCTTTGTGAAAAGATGACCGTGCCTTGCGTTTCGGCTCGGCATAACGCAGTCAAACAGATCAACGCCTCTGTAAACGGCTTCAAGGATATTGCCCGGAGTGCCGACACCCATGAGATAGCGGATTTTATTCTCGGGCATATGCGGCTCAACCGCCGAAATAATCCGGTACATATCCTCTTTCGGCTCTCCGACGGCAAGTCCGCCTATTGCGTAGCCGTCAAGGTCAAGGTCGGCAATCTGCTTCATGTTTTCAATTCTCAGGTCCTCATATGTACACCCCTGATTGATGCCGAACAAAAGCTGATCGGGGTTTACGGTATCGGGCAGAGAATTGAGCCTTTGCATCTCGGCTTTGCATCTTTCAAGCCAGCGAACCGTTCTTTCGCAGGACTGCTTGGCATACTCATATTTTGCAGGGTTTTCAACACATTCGTCAAATGCCATGGCGATTGTTGAGCCGAGGTTTGACTGAATCCTCATGCTCTCCTCGGGGCCCATGAAAATATGCCTGCCGTCAACATGAGACTGGAACGAAACGCCCTCCTCCTTGATTTTTCTCAGAGAAG
>JBJEQC010000171.1:0-13035 GCA_051881555.1 Acutalibacteraceae bacterium | reverse complement strand
CGGCAGATAATTCCTCTGTTCTGAAATGTTATTACGATAGAAATAAATACACATTGACTTATGCGTTCACCGACGAGTCGGGAGATCATACCGAAACCTATGATGTGCTTTACGGCGCTGAGCTTCCCGGATGTGACCTTTACCCGAATGCTCCTCATAAGGAAGGCTATCATTTCACAAAATGGGTTTGGGGCGATAAGGATGCTCCTTCAACCATGCCCGCTTGTGAGGTAACTCTTACCCCGAATTATGAGATTAATACCTATACATTTGTTTTTGACGCAGTAGACGGGAAGTTCGATAACGGTAACCGCACCAAGTCATATGTTTATGAATACGGTCAGACTCCTTCATTGCCTGATGTTCCCACGGCTCCCGGCAAGGAGTTCCTTGAATGGGAAAGCGAGGACGGCGAATGGCCCGATACGGTTTCTCAGGATATGACCTTCACGGCACTTTATAATCCCATCGAATACACCATTACTTTCATGGATGGCGACACTAAGGTCGGTGAAGATTTTGCATATTACGGCGAACAGATCACCGAAGATAAAGTGCCTACCGATTATGTAGCAAGCAAATGGGCGCTTGAAAACGGAACGGTTGTTTCGTTCCCCTATACCGTAACCGATGATGTAACCCTCTATTCGGTTGAAGGCACAAATATCTACAACATCATCTACAAAGTTGACGGCGTAGTTTACGAAACGGTTCCTACCGTTTACAATGCAAAAATTGTTCCCATCGCAGATCCCGTTAAGCCCGGCTATACCTTCTCAGGCTGGAACCTCATTGATGAGTATATGCCCGCTTTTGACCTTACCATTAACGGCTATATGAAAGCCAACACGATAACGGTCAGCTTCTATGACGGCTACAGCGAGGGAGATGCGGCTCTTATCGAAGAAAAGGTCGGCAAGTGCGACGAGCCTCTGACCGTTCCCGAGAACCCCTCAAGAAACGGCTATACTTTTGCAGGTTGGGAACCCTCGGTTCCTCAGACATATCCCACAGAGGACATGTCCGTAACCGCAAAGTGGAATCCCGTTTCATTCACGATGAATTTTGTCGATTCAGACGACACTCCGATTCTTTCGCAGCCCGTTCCCTGCGGCAGCTCGGTTACTCCTCCCACACCTTCTAAGCCCGGATATACTTTCTCAAAATGGGTTGACGGAACAACGGGTGCTGATGTTGATTTTGATACATTCACCATGCCCGCAGAGGATGTAACGGTTAAAGCCGTATGGACTCCCATTAAGTATACAATCACTTTTGATACAAACGGCGGCGTTCCCGAAAGCATGGAGCCGATAACCGTTGATTACGGCGACAGCATTAATCCTCCTGCAAATCCGACCAAGGAAGGATTCACATTTGCAGGTTGGTTTGATGTGGAAACTGGAATATCTTATGCAACAATTCCGACTAAAATGCCTCTCGGCGGTCTTAACCTCAAGGCAACTTGGAGCGCAAATTCTCATGTTGCGATATTCAATGCAAACGGCGGCGCTTTCGCAGACGGCGAAACATTAAAGGCTGTGAACGTAGCTTACGGAGATGCAATAACCGCTCCCGCTGATCCGACAAGAGAAGGCTACACCTTCGAAGGCTGGACTCCTCAGATTCCTCAGGCTATGCCGGATGAAAATGTTACATTTACTGCAACATGGGCTCCCATCCAGGAAGGTCCGGTAGAGTATACCATTAATGTTATAACAATTAATCCGGCAACAGGCGCAGAGATCACTACAGTCAAGAATTTCAGCGCCGCTGACGGAGAGACGGTTGAAATCGTAACCGTAGGCACGGATTCAACGGCAGATAAAGTTCACTATTATGAGCTTCTCTCCGATTCCGAAGGCAATATTCCCGATACGGATAATGCTGGAAACAAGCTTTCGCTTACCCTCGATAAGGACGGCACAAATGAGTTGACGGTTTATTTCAAGCTTAAGACCGTTACCGTCACATTCGATCCGAACGGCGGTAAGTTCAGCGACGGTTCCGAAGATGCAAAAGTTATGACCGATACCTACGGTCAGACTCTCACGGCTCCCGTTCCCACCCGCACGGGTTACACCTTCGCAGGTTGGGATAAGACAGTGCCCGGAACTTTTGTATCAGATGAAACCTATACTGCTCGCTGGGATATTCAGAAGCACTATGCAATATTCACCATCAACGGCACGGAATATACAAGAGTTCTCGTTGAATATAATCAGCCGATCACTGCTCCTTATTACAGCGTTCCCGCAGGCAAGGAATTCAGCGGTTGGAATATCAACGGTGCAGTTATGGGTACTGCGGATCAGACATTTGATGCAACCCTCACCGATGCCCGTTACTCAATAACTTACAAAGTTATCAATCCTCCCACCGGCGCTCCCGCTGTTCCCGCAACCGAGTATGCAAACTACGGCGGCAAGGTTACCGTCAGCACTGCCGATATGACGGTCGAAGGATATAACTTCAGCGGATGGACCTATAACGGCGATGTTGTAACGGAGATTGATTCCATGCCCGCAAACAATATCACCCTTATCGGCACATACACCGTTAACACTTACAACATCAATTTTGATACCGACGGCGGAGACTCAATCCCCGCTCAGAAGGTATACTATAATAATTCTGTTTCGATTCTGCCCACTCCCGTTAAAGACGGCTGGCAGTTCGACGGTTGGGTTTATGAAGACGGCACGGATGTAGATCTTCCGTTCAATATGCCCGCAAAGGATATTACACTTACTGCAAAGTGGACCGAAATAACCGTTAACGAATACAGAATCACCTATGTATTCACAGGCAATGTTCCCGCAGGAGTTACTCCTCCCGCAGCAGAAACAGCCAAAGAGAATCAGGCCGTTACGGTTGCAGATATTCCTGCATCTGTTGAGGGCTACACCTTCAGCGGTTGGTACTATAACGGCAAGCTCACAGAGAGCTTCCTGATGCCCGCTTCAGATGTTCAGATTGAGGGCAGATGGACAATGGATGAAGTTGTTCCCGATAAATATGCTCTTTCACTTGACGCTAACGACGGTCAGTTTGCAGACGGCACAAATCTCTTCGTCAAAGAATTTGAGGAAGGCGAAACCGTTCTCACCCCCGGCGTTCCCACAAGAGAGGGCTTCAGATTCAACGGCTGGGTTGATGACAACGGCAATCCCGCAGACATCCCCGCAACAATGCCCGGAAACATTGTTTCACTCCATGCAGATTGGGCAGAGCTTTATGATGTAACCTACATGGTTGACGGAACCGAATATGAGGTTCTTACCGATGCGGCTGCATTGGGCGATCCCGTTCCCGCAACCACAAAGGGCGAGCCCACCAAGGAAGGCTTCATCTTTGCAGGCTGGGTTGATAACACAACCGAAACCGCAGTAACAGTTATGCCCGCAGCTGACCTTGTTCTCAAGGCAACATGGACTCCCGTTATTCCCGACACTTATAAGCTCAGCTACTATGACGGCTCAACATTGCTCAAGGCAGAGCAGTATGCCGCAGGCGCTGACATTGCGGATTACACCCCCGCTCCGAAGATGGGCTACACCTTCAACGGTTGGACGGGAATGCCCGCAGATAAGAAGATGCCCGCCGAAGATCTCGTTGTATTTGCGGATTGGCAGGCAAAAGAGCATACAATCACTCTTTTTGCAAACGGCGGTCAGTTTGCTGACGGCACAGAGCAGTTTGTTGATACCGTTCCTTACGGAACAAAGCTTTCGGGCGTAGTTCCCGCTGAGCCCACAAGAGAAGGCTATACATTTGACTGCTGGCTCAATAATGATGGCATGCCGACAACAATTCCCGAAACAATGCCGGATATTAATATCTCACTTACCGCAAAGTGGACTGCAAACAGATATACCATCACATTTGATTCAAACGGCGGCACGCCGGTTGCTCCGATAACTCTTCCTTACGGCGAAGAAGTCGAGGTGCCCGATGATCCGACAAGAGAAGGCTTCATCTTCAATGGCTGGAGCCCTGATGTTCCCGAAACAATGCCTGCCAAAGATATGACAGTTGTTGCTCAGTGGGAAGCAGAGCCGTCAACCGAGACATACACATTGAAATATGATGCTCTCGGCGGCAAATTTGCCGATAATTCAGGACTTAAGACCTTTGAGCTTGCAGAAGGAGAAGCAATTCCCACAGTTGATACTCCCACAAGAGACGGCTTCGAGTTCGTTAAGTGGAACGGTGTTCCCGCTGACGGAAAGATGCCCGCAAGCGATGTTACAATCACCGCAGAGTGGAAAGAAGTTGCCGTTAAGACGCACAAGGTAACCTATTATCTTGTCAAGGGCGGCACGGCATACGACGAAAAGACCTTTGAAGAGGGAGATACAATTGTTAATCCCACAGATCCGACCGTTGAGGGCTTCACCTTCAAGGGCTGGGCTGATGAAAACGGCAATCCGCTTCCCGAAAAGATGGGCGACAAGGATATCGAAGCATTCGCAATTCTTGAAGTTAACAAATATAAGGTAACTTATATCGTTGACGGCGAAGTATATCAGGAATACACCGATGTTGCTTACGGTTCAGAAGTTCCCGTTCCCGCTTCACCTGAAGGAGACGAAACCAGACTGTTTGCAGGCTGGCAGCCCACAGTTGAGGATGTAATGCCCGCTCACGATCTGACTTACACGGCAAAATGGGTTGACGCACCTGTTGAGGGTGAAGAATACACCGCAACTTATTATGTTGACGGCGAAGTCTACAGCACCTATGTTGTTAAAGAAGGCGAAGCAGTTCCCGTTCCCGAAGCACCCAAGAAGTTTGGCTACAAGTTTGTAGGCTGGGATCCCGAAGTTCCCGCAACAATGCCTGCTGAAAACCTTGAGTTTGAAGCACAGTTTGAGGTTGACAAAACCTTCGTTGCAGTTGTTATCGGCGGAACCGTAATTGCAGGCGGAGTTATCGCCGCAATTGCAGGCATGAACGCTGCTTGGATCACAGGCATTTCAATAGTCGGCGGAATTATCGTTATTGTCGGCGTTGCAGAGCTTGTTAAGCACACTCATACCGTAACCTACATGGTTGACGGCGAGGTTTACAAGACCTACAAGGTTGTTGAAGGAACCAAGATTCCCGTTCCCGCAGATCCTGAGAAGGACGGAGCAAAATTCAAGGGCTGGAATCCCGAGGTTCCCGAGAGAATGGGCAACACGGATCTTGTATTTGAAGCAACATGGGAGGATGCAGGCGGAATCATCGATGTCGTTATTCCCGACACCGGTTCAGCAGCAGGAATCGCAGCATTTGCCGCAATTTCGGGCGCAGCCGCAGCAGCATATGTAATCATTTCAAAGAAAAAGAAAGAGGACTGATTTCCGATAACGGAAAGTAGTTCTTCCCGAAAAATCAATCAGAGGGTTGGCTTTTAAGCCGACCCTCTTTTTTTGACGGCTGTCGTAACAGTATTTTCATCTTATTGCAACAGCCTGATTTTATTCTATCAGTAACAAAACCGCCGTTAAGTTAATATATTATAGTTAAGGGTAACGGCGATTATTACCGTTACGCTAAGGGAGCGTCGGAGCATTTGCAAAAACTGTGCCGAAAACAGCGGTCAGGCGGCACTTGCCCAAGCAGAAGAAACGGAGGTTTTGCTATGGATAAAAGAGAAATGGAAAAACTCATGGATAAATATAAGGCTGAAATGCTTGAATTCAGCCGTCGAAACAACACAAGAGGATATCCGATTGCAAACATGGGAGAGGAAAAACGCGACGAAAGGGAAGAAGCAATGAACGAAGCGCTTGAAAAAGACATACCCTTTGAGCGTGACCGCAGTAACCCTCTGCCGGAGCCGCCTGCAATGCCGGCAATTGCAGTTCAGGAAACCCCGCCGCAGAATATGACACCTCAGCCCGAAATGTCCTCAAATGAAACTGAACCTCAGACTACGCAGGAAACTACCGATGCGGCGCAGAATCTCAAACGGATTTGCTCGGGAATCGGTCCGAATTCAACCTCGGAGCTTCGTGAAAGATGCCGTGACATAAACGATTTTCTTGCGGCAAACCCTGAAAGCGGTTCGATGAGGGTTGAAGCTTATTCGGGCGACAGAGCGTTTGGCATAGGCAGTGCGAGAGTTATGGTTTTCGTTGAGCTTCCGAGCGGGAATGTTGCGGTATTTGACGGCTTGACGGATAATGACGGAAATACGGTAAGCATCAAGCTCCCTGCACCGCCCAGAGAACTCTCTCAAACGCCGCAGTCAGGCAAAAATCCGAGACTGCCTTATGCGGTATATTCGGTTTATGTTGAGCATCCGGGCTTTGTCCGAGCGGTTTATACAAATGTGCCCGTTTTTTCGGGAATTGAATCCATTCAGCCCGTAAGAATGCTTGCCAAGACCGAGGGTGTCAATGAGCCTGAGCCTATCATGGTCGATGAGAAAAACCGCAGTTCGCTGCAGGAATAGGGAGTGATTTTGTGCCTGTAACACCGGTTATTCCGAATTATATTACCGTTCATCTCGGCCCGCCGAATTCAAATGCTCCGAATGTGCGAGTTCCGTTTACGGATTACATCAAGAATGTTGCCTCGAGCGAGATTTATCCCTCGTGGCCTGAAAGTGCGATAAGAGCCAACATTCTCGCTCAGATTTCCTTTGCGCTGAACAGGATTTTTACCGAATATTACCGCAGCAGGGGATACGATTTTGACATAACAAACTCAACGGCATATGATCAGGCGTATATTGACGGCAGAGATGTATTTTCCAATATTTCTCAAATAGTTGATGAAATATTTAATGACTATGTAACCAAAGGAGATCAGATTCAGCCCTATTTCACGGAATACTGTGACGGGCGAAATGTAACCTGCAAAGGCATGTCGCAATGGGGAACGGTTGACCTTGCCAACAAGGGGTTAACCCCCTATCAGATTCTTCAGAATTATTACGGCAACGATATCAATATTGTCAGAAATGCTCCTGTCAGGAATGTTACCGAATCCTATCCCGGCACTCTGCTGAGAATCGGTTCTCCAGCAGGCGAGGAAATAAGAACCATTCAGCGTGAGCTTAACAGAATCAGGCAAAACTACCCATCAATTCCGCCGATACCCGATGCAAACGGCTTTTATGATGCGGCGACGAAGGCGGCGGTTACACAGTTTCAGAAAATATTCAACCTCACGCCCGACGGCATTGTCGGCAAAGCGACATGGTACAAAATCAAGCAGATTTACAATGCCGTTAAAAGAGTTTCCGAGCTATATTCGGAGGGCATAACCATCAGCGAGGTTGAAAGAATATTCAGCGAAGTGCTCAAAAGAGGAAGCAGGGGCAACGATGTTAAAGCGATGCAGTATTTCCTGGCGTTCGTTGCATATTTTAATGACAGAATTCCCAATATTGCGGTTGACGGCATTTTCGGGCCTGCAACCGAGGAAGCAGTTAAAGCGTTTCAGCGTGAATACGGTCTGACTGTTGACGGCATTGTCGGCAGAAACACTTGGAACAGACTCCTTGACGCATATTATGCAACGCTGGATTCGCTCCCCGATGAATACAGATCCTATTCCTCGTTCCTCTATCCGGGCTACACTCTGAGCACGGGAACAAGCGGGAACGCCGTCACTCAGCTTCAGACTTTCTTGAGGGTTATAGCTCAGAACAATAAAGCTGTTCCGTTGATTACGGTTGACGGAATATTCGGAGATCAAACAAAAAATGCCGTTATTGCCGTTCAGAAGCTTGCGGGGATTCCTCAAACGGGTTCCGTCGGCCCGCTGACATGGAATGCAATAGTCAACCTTTATAATGAATATCGATAAAAGAATATCAAATAATAAAAGGCGACAGAGCAATCTGCCGCCTTTTTGTAATGAATAACGGGGGATGATGAAAACGGAGATGAAATTTTCGGCTGATTACAGCGCAGTAACGGCAATGCTTGACAGCTCAATGCGGCTCAAAGACAGCTTTGATCTTGTCGGCAGAGAAGTCAGAATAAGCTCCGTCAGGGCAAAGCTTTATTTTGTTGACGGCTTCTGCAAGGATGACCTGATGGAAAAAATCATGTCTTATTTTATGAAAGCCGATGAGAAGACCGTGAGCGAGTGCACGGGCACAAGAGAGTTTGCCGACAGATTTATACCGTATGTAGAAACCGATGTTGTTTCAAGCGTTGATGAGTTTATAAAATCCGTTCTTTCCGGCGCAGTCGGCATGATTGTTGAGGGATTCTCGGAGGGAATCGTGATTGACGCAAGAACCTATCCCGTTCGCTCGGTTGACGAGCCTGAAAACGACAGGGTTCTGCGAGGGCCGCACGACGGTTTTGTTGAAACGCTGGTTTTCAACACCGCCCTTATCCGCCGAAGAATCAGGGACACAGCCCTGACAATGGAAATTCATTCGGTCGGCAAAAAGTCAAAAACCGATGTCGTTATCTGCTTCATGCAGGGCAAAGCGAAAACGAAGCACCTCGAAACTCTGCGAAAGAAGATAGATGCAGTTGACGCAAATTCGCTGACGATGGGTCAGCAAAGCCTGATTGACTGCCTTGTTCCCCACCAATGGTTCAATCCGTTCCCGAAAATCAGATATACGGAGCGCCCCGATGCGGTTGCGGCAAGCATTCTTGAGGGCAGTATAGTCGTGCTGATTGACAATTCGCCTGCGGCAATGATTATTCCGACGGGGATTTTTGATTTTCTTCAGGACACCAACGATTATTACATGTCGCCCGTCATCGGCTCGTATATGAGAATCATCAGAATGTTGATTTTCGCAATGACAATGCTGCTCACTCCGATTTGGTTTTTGCTGATTAAAAATCCCGAATATATTCCGCAATGGCTCGAATTCATCAAAATCGAGGAACCGAACACCGTACCCGTTGCGGCTCAACTTTTCATTGTTGAAATAGTAATTGACGCAATGCGGCTCGCATCAATCAATACGCCGAGCACGCTGAGCAACTCATTCGGGGTTATCGGTGCGCTCGTGCTGGGAGAATTTGCGGTTTCGGCAGGTTGGTTTGTGCCCGAAGTTGTGCTTTATATGGCGTTTGTTGCAATGACGAACTTTACCCAGCCGAGCTTTGAACTCGGCTATGCGTTCAAGCTGATGCGAATGATGCTGATTGCTCTGATTGCGCTGTTTAACCTTTGGGGCTTCATAGCGGGAATTCTGATAATCATTATTGAAATTGCCTCGGTCAGAACCGTAACGGGAAGCTGTTATCTTTATCCGCTGATTCCGTTCAACGGCTCCGCACTTTCAAGCCTGCTCCTGCGAAAACCGCTGAGTAAGAAGAATAATTGATTATTGTATTCAAATAATGGCGGGGCGTTCGCCCGCTTGAAAAAATGAAGAAATGAAGTGTGCCTGCGGCACATGAAGGTAGGGGCGACCCTGTGTGGTCGCCCGTTTTTTACCTCCCTCTTGAGGGTGCGGGTTGCCGGTGGCAACCTCTGAGCGTAAGCTCAGAAGCACCGACCGAGGCGGCAGCCGAGACGGTGGATTTTGCGAAGCAAAAGACGGAGGGAGTTGGAAATATCAAGAAAAGTAAAAAGAAATTTGAAGTTTTATATTGCTCCGCAATAGCTGATTTAAACTCCCTCAGAGCCTATGGCTCAGCTCCCTCAGGAGGGAGCCTAAACAGTTAATTGCAGTTTTTTCAATGAAACCGCAGAAATCATAGGCAACACGGTAGGGGCGAACTGCGTTCGCCCGCGTGAAAACGCTCGATATCAGCACAATTCCCTACCGAAAGCCTATCTATATCAACGATTTTTCGTAAATGTTAAACGGCGGGAACTTACTCCCGCCGTACCGTGAATCATGTATAATTGTTTATTTCACCAACACAAAAATCGCCGTCAACAGCGGTGATTTTTGCTTTTACAATGCCGTGAAGCCGTTCGTCGGAGATGATTTTGACCGGGGTATAGTTTGCCGTGTAGCCCTGAGCGAATCCGCCGTGGTGTTCTTCAACAAGAATTTCAAGCGTTTTGCCTATCTGACTTTCAAGGTATTGACGGCGTATTTTTTCGGTGGCTTCAATCATTTGGGCGGCTCTACGCTCTTTTTCATGCTTATCGACCTGCTCCTTCATTTTTGCCGCAGGGGTGCCGGGTCTGACCGAATAGGGGAAAACATGAACCTTTTCAAAGCCGACCTTTTGGGCAAAGCGCAGAGATTCTTCAAAATCCTCACGGGTTTCACCGGGGAAGCCAACCATAATATCCGTTGTCAATGCGGCGTCTGCAAATGCCGAACGGAGCTTCTGACAGAGCGCATAATATTCCTCCGCCGAATAATGGCGGTTCATGCGCTTCAAGGTGCTGTCGCATCCGCTCTGAAGCGAAATATGAAACTGCGGGCAGAATTTGTCGATTTCCGCAAGTTCTGCAATTATCCCATCGGTGATATGGTCGGGTTCAAGCGAGCCGAGCCGCACTCTTTTTATTCCGTCAAACGATGCGGCAAGGCGAACGGCGTCAACAATGGATTTTCCGCAGTCCGTGCCGTATGCGGAAAGATTGATTCCGACAAGCACGATTTCTTCAAATCCGTTTGCTTCAAGAGAAGCAAGCTCGTTTTTTAATTCTTCAAGCGGCTTTGAACGCACTCTGCCCCTTGCATAAGGAATAATGCAATAAGAGCAAAAACGGTTGCATCCGTCCTCGATTTTAACGCTTGCTCTTGTCCTTTCTCTGAAATCTGTGATTGTGCCGCCCGAAAAGCTTTCGCCCGTGCAATGCTGTTCAACAGAAAAAATCCTGCCGCTTCCGTTGATATACTGCATGATGAAATCGTAAAGGCGTGAGTTGCTTTTGTTGCCGATAACAATATCCGCTTCGCTGAGCTTTTCGCCGTATTCGGGGAATGCCTGCGGCATACAGCCGGTGAGAACAACAATGCTGTCGGGATGAAGCTTTTTGAGCCTTCTGACCGTCTGACGGGTTTTTCGGTCGCTTTCGGCAGTGACCGTGCAGGAGTTTATGATATAGACATCAGCCTCCTCGGAGGGATCTGTTATAATGAACCCGTGCCGTTCAAGATTCTGAGCCATTGTCTGAGTTTCATATTGATTAACCTTGCAGCCCAAGGTGAAAAATGCGGCTTTCATATTTTGCCTCCGTATTGCCGACTGCCTATCGGCTGAAATTAACTGTTATGATTATATCAGAAAAAGAAGTGATAATCAATGCCGCATTTAACATATATTTTTTTGAAGCATTTTATCTATATTTTCTCAAAAGGAGAGTCTGATATGAAAAAAATCATAAAAGCGGCGTTTGCTTTGACTATTGCGGCGGTTCTGACCTTTTCTCCGTTCTTGTGGGCATTTGCCACGGGGGAAACGGCAACGCCTGTTGAAATCAAAGCCAAAGCGGCGGTGCTTATGGATGCCTCAACGGGCAGGGTGCTGATGAAATACAACGAAAACGAAAAGCTCTATCCCGCTTCGGTAACAAAAATAATGCCGCTTTTGCTGATAACGGAGGCGATTGACGAGGGAAAAATCGCTCTGAGCGATGTTGTGACGGTTTCGGGCTCGGCGGCTTCAAAGGGCGGCTCTCAGATCTGGCTGAAAGAGGGCGAGCAGATGACCGTTGACGATTTGCTCAAAGCAACGGCGGTTTACAGCGCCAACGATGCTTGCACGGCTCTCGGCGAATACCTTGCGGGGAGCGATGAAGCGTTTGTTAAAATGCTCAATGACCGGGCAAAGGAGCTCGGAATGAACAACACTCATTTTGAAAACTGCACGGGGCTTGACGACACAACCGATTCCCATCTGACAACCGCCATGGATGTTGCAACCATGTCAAGGGAACTTCTGAAGCATGAGCTTATCATTAATTACACAACAATATGGATGGATTCGCTTCGTGACGGCAAAACGGAGCTTGTCAACACAAATAAGCTTGTCCGTTTCTATGAGGGCACAACCGGTCTGAAAACGGGCACAACCTCAAAGGCGGGCTGCTGTGTTTCGGCAAGCGCAATGAGGGACGGAACTCATCTGATTGCCGTTGTCATGGGCAGCGACAACAGCAGCGACAGATTTGAAACCGCAAAAGCCATGCTCAATTGGGGCTTTGCAAACTTTTCAACCGTAACGCCCGAAATTGACGCTTCGCTGATTCCCGATGTCGGAGTAATAAACGGCGTAATTGAAAAAATAACGCCGAAAATCCCGCAGGTCAGCCCCGTTCTTGTTGAAAAGGGCAGGGAGAGCGAAATAACTCAGACAATCGATCTTGCCGTTGATGTTGAGGCTCCCGTTGAGCAGGGTCAGGTTCTGGGAACGGTAACATTCAGGCTCGGAGACGATTTGCTCGGCGAATATAATCTGACCGCACCCGACCAAATCGGAAAGCTGACATTTTGGATTATTTTCACAAGAATTCTGCGCTCGGTTGTTCTTTGAAAAATTCTGTTTGCATTGTTATGACTATTATGGTAAAATGAATATGAAGAACTGATATTATCCTCAAAAATTCGATTTAATTTTTAATTCAGAATATTAATTGAAAAAGCACCCGCCGTAAATAAGAATTTATTATAAATTTTGCTCTAAACTGTTGCAAAGAAAGCTTTTATGGGGTAAAATATATTAGATAATCAGCATTTATAGTGGGGTGTGATTCAGAGATGATAAAACTCAATCTCAACTATGCGGGCGAAAGCGCCTGCGAAAAGAGCCTTGAGGCTATGCAGCCCGAGGTTTCAAAGGCACATTCAATGCTTCACGACGGAACGGGCCTCGGCAGCGATTTTCTCGGCTGGGTTGACCTTCCCGTCAACTATGACAAAGCGGAATTTGCTCAGATCAAAGAGTGTGCGGAAAAAATCAAAAAGGATTCTCAGGCGCTTGTCGTTCTGGGCATCGGCGGTTCATATCTCGGCGCAAGAGCCGCAATTGAATTCATAAAGTCAAATAACTATAACCTTATGAAGAAAGATACTCCGGATATCTATTTCGGAGGCAACACGATAAGCTCATCTGCCGTTTCGGAGCTTATTCAGCTTGTTGAGGGCAAGGA
>JBJEQC010000170.1:0-3021 GCA_051881555.1 Acutalibacteraceae bacterium | reverse complement strand
ACAACTGCACCTATCAGTATATTTATTCGCACGACAATATGCGCTTTATGGTGAATAACGCCAAGCAGCTTCCGCAGTACGGCAACACGGTCCGCTATTGCCTGTCGGTCAATGACAACAAGGGACGCAGCGTGATCGCTTCAGGCACGGGAGAGGAGAATTTCAGCTTCTATAACAATACCGTCATCAACTGCGGAGAATTCAGAATTGATAATATTACCGACTCTCTGGTTGCCAACAATATCATCATGCCCATGCTCGGAGAAAAGATCTTTACCGAGGATTTTACGGAGGAAATGGTGACAAGCAATGTCTTTGCCTGCAACTGCTATTATAATTGCTTCACGCCGGTTATTGATCCGCTTTCCCGCAATACGGTTCCGGGCTTTGTCGGCGGAGAGGGAGCGCAGGCATATGCGCTTGTGAAATGCTCGCCGCTTATAGGCACAGGCTATGAAGTTGCCGAAGACGATTGCACGCAGGACTTTTTCGGAAATCCGATTAAAAGCAGAAATATCGGCTGCTACGGCGGAACGGGTGAAAGCGGAAAATACGGATTTGAAGGCCTTTTCGGAAAGATTATCAGATTTTTCCGTCAGGCGTACATCATTATTTCGGCTGAAGTCCAAAAACTGATGGCCGGGACGGATTAAAATTCAAAAAAATATCGGAGCGAACCGCAGATTTTTTCTGCGGTTCGCTCTTTTTTAATCACCCTACATTTGTAGGGTGAAAAAATCTTTAAAGAGTTATATAATAGATAATGGTAAAATTGGAAATAACTAATAAGGGGCGATGTCGAAAATCTTCACCGTCGTTCTGTTGCTGTCATAAATGTATATTTTTCGGAGGCGAAACCGTGAGAAAGACGAAAATAAACGGCGGATTCCTGCTTTGTTTTTTGATGAATTTAGTTTTAAACCTTGAATGGTCTGTTCCGGCATGGATTCTGCTTGCACTTCATTTTTGGCTGAAAATATCGCTTTGGTGGTTCGCAGGTGCGCTCGGACTTTGGATTGCGCTCATGCTTATACAAACGATAATCATAAAGTGGGCAAACAGTTCTTCAAAACCGACCAAACCGCAGGAAAATAAAAATCCTTATTCAGTCGGTCAGCCACGGAAAAAAGACGAAAATTAAAAAATCCAAATAACCGCCGATTAAGGTGAGAAGGGGTCTTAATGTAATGAAAAATTTAAAAAAGCTTACCATTCTTCATTCCAACGATTTGCACGGAGATTTCCTTGCCGAAGAAGTTGACGATAATCTCGTCGGCGGAGTTTCGATGCTTTCGGGATATGTCAACAAGGTTCGCAGGGAAGAACCGAATACGATATACTGCATTGCAGGCGACATGTTCAGAGGCTCGGTTATCGACTCGGAATTTCAGGGCATTTCAACGATTGAAATTATGAACATGCTTTCTCCCGATGTTGTAACAATCGGCAACCATGAAACCGATTACGGAATTGCTCATCTGCTTTTTATTGAAAAATGTGCAAAGTTCCCTATCATAAACGCAAATTTACATATTAAAACAAACGGTGCAAGGCTTTTCAAGCCCTACCATATTATGAATATTGACGGAATGAAAATTCTGTTTATCGGTATTCTGACCGAGGATGTTATTTCTCAAACGAAAAATGACGGTCTTATCGGAAGCATTGTTGATATCAATGAGGCTGTCCATGAGGTCGGAAAAATCTGCAACGCATATAATGCCGTTGACATTGACTTTACTGTTCTGCTCACCCATATCGGCTTTGAAGAGGATAAAAAGCTTGCAGAGAAGCTTGACCCCGCATGGAAGGTTGATGTAATTATCGGCGGTCATTCCCACACCTTTATTGAAAAGCCTGAAACAGTAAATAATGTTCTTATCGTTCAGGCGGGCACGGGAACCGACCAGATCGGCAGATTTGATATTATGGTTGATACCGATAACAACTGCGTTGACAGCTACAGATGGGAATGTGTTCCGATAAACCGGGAGAATTGCCCGAAGGATGAGGCCCTTGAAGAAATAATCAGGTTTTACAAGAGCAAAACCGACAGCAAATACGGCAGACTTGTAACAAGATTCAGAAGGCAGCTTACTCATCCGTCACGCTACCGTGAAACAGAGCTCGGCGGCCTGTTCTCCGACATCATGGCTGAAAGCATAGGGCTTGATATTATGCTTCTCGGCTCGGGAAGCGTCAGAAATCCGGAACTCGGCCCGATAGTGCTCTATTCCGACCTTGCAGAGTGTTTTCCCTATGACGATCCGCTTTACATGCTCAAGGTTACGGGTGCTCAGCTTAAAAGAATGATAATGTTCATGCTTCGTGACGAGGTCTGGGAGGGCTCGCATTGCGAATTTTACCAGTTCTCAAAGGGCGTCAGAGTCGTTTACAGCCGTGCGGAGCATTGTTTCAGAGAGTTTTCTTTGAACGGTGAAGAAATCGGCGATGAACGGATTTACAAGATAGGTTTGCAGTATTTCCATTTCAACAATGTCGAAAACTTCTTCTCGGTACCGCTTGAGGAAATATCACAGAACGGAAAGCCGAGAATGGTTTCAACCTCATGCCGTGAAATTCTTGATGAATACCTTTCTTCTCATCAGAGCCTTGACCGTGAGGTTTGCGGCAGGCTTGTTGTTGAATAATGTTTTTAAATATGATAGAATAAAATACCGAGGAGGAAATTCAATGAGTCTTATTAAAAGAACCCTTTCGGTTGCGCTTTGCGCCGCAATGCTGATGAGCTTTGCCGCCTGCGGTGAAAAAGAAAACGGAACCGAAGGAACGGAAACCACTCAGGCGGTAGCCGGCGAAACAACTTCCGCAAATCAGGAGGTATCCGAAAGTCTTGAAAAATCTCCCGAATACATAACAGACAAAGATATTTATATGGCTAATACGGTTGATTATCTTCTGTCAATGTTTAATTCAATCAGAATAACCTGCGAATATGCAGAATCATCGGTTGTCAAATATATATTTTTGAAAAACGGTAAGCCCGCTTATATTGAGGAT
>JBJEQC010000169.1:0-13392 GCA_051881555.1 Acutalibacteraceae bacterium | reverse complement strand
TCAGGCAATCGTAAAAATCCTTTATCAATGCCGAATGGCCGCTGCCCCAATAGCTCTGGCCGTAATATTCGGCGTCAGCCTTGCCGCAGAGCTTTTCGGTTTCTCCGTTTTCATCGACTGAACAGAGGGTTTCGCCCTCAATCCTCAGCTTGCCTTTTTCAAGCTTCATTTCAACAAAAACACGGGAATTTTCGGCATATGCCGTCGTTGCATAGAAAATTGCGGTTGCTCCGCCGTCAAGCTCCATGAGAAGATTTGCGGTGTCCTCAACTTCAATTATTCCCTTTAAATGGTCATTTGAAACATGAGCCGAAAGCTTTTTGCATTTTCCGCCGAGATACTGAACAAGATCGACCGTATGAATCGCCTGATTAATCAGCACTCCGCCGCACTCCTTGTCGAGAGTGCCGTGCCAATCGTCGGAATAATAGCCCGCTCCTCTGCTCCAGGTCACAAACGCTCTTACCGCCTCAACCCTTCCGAGAGAGCCGGAAGCGATAAGCTCCTTTGCTCGGCAAACGCAGTTATTATATCTGTTCTGAAAGCAGACGGCAACCTGCTTCCCGCTCTTCGCCTGCGCCGCTCTGAGCGCCTCAACCTCAGCCGCCGAAACGGAACAGGGCTTTTCAATCAAGACATTCGCCCCCGCTTCGAGTGACTTTATCGCCATTTCGGTGTGAAGATAATGCGGGGTGCAGATATGAACGGCGTCAAGCTTTTCATTTTTCAGCAGTTCGTCAAAATCATAATATGCCTTTGCGCCGTATTGCTCTGCTGCGGCGTCTGCCCTTTCGGGCTTTATATCGGCAACGGCGGCAATTTTCAAATCAGGGCTTTCGCTCAATGCTTTTAAATGCATTTTTGAAATATTTCCGCAGCCGACAACGGCAATGTTCATAAGAAATATCCTCCCGACAGTATTCCGTCAAAAGGTTGACGACATATCGCTCTGAACCTGCTCGGAAACATTTTTCTTTTCGGCAGTTCCCGAAGCAATCTTTTTCTGAAGCTCGGAACAGTAAAGCTCCTCGTCAACGGGAACGGCAACCTCTTTGCCGAGCCATGAGGAAAGATGAGCGGCGTTGGAGATTGAAAGGCCTCTGATACCCTCCTCGCCTCTTGCAACAAGCGGCTCGCCTCTCAGAACGGCGGCGGCAAATTTATTCGTGACCTCCGAATGCTGCTTATTCATTCCGTCGGTCTCAACATCAATCCATTCACCGCTGAGCTTTTCAAAGCCGTTTTCGGCAGTCCTGAGATGCTCCGAAGTCATTCCGTCAAGCTTATAAAGACGAAGCTTGTTATCCTCGCAAACGAGCTTGCCGCCGTCAAGAGTAATCTCAAATCTGTTTGTGCCGGGGCAATCGCCCGTGGTTGTGATGAATGTTCCCGTTGCGCCGTTTGCATATTCGGCATAAATCGTAACATCGTCTTCAACCTCTATGTCGTGCCACTTGCCCTCATGGCAGAAGGCTCTGATTTTAACGGGCATTCCGCAAATCCACTGCCACAGGTCAAGGTTATGGGGGCACTGGTTGAGCAGAACTCCGCCGCCTTCGCCTGCCCAGGTTGCACGCCATCCGCCCGAATTATAATAAGACTGAGTGCGGTACCAATCGGTTATAATCCAATTGACTCTCTTGATTTCTCCAAGCTCGCCGCTCTGAACAAGCTCACGCATTTTTCTGTAAACGCAGTTTGTGCGCTGGTTATACATAATTCCGAAAACAAGGTCGGTTTTTGCAGCCGCCTCGTTCATTTCACGGACCTGCTTTGTGTAAACGCCCGCAGGCTTCTCGGTCAGAACATGAACACCCTTCTTGAAAGCATACTGAGCGATGGGCGAATGGTCATAGTGCGGAGTTGCAATGATAACCGCATCAACCTCGCCGCTGTCAATAAGCTCCTCGGCTGTGTTAAATGTCTTGAGAGAGGGCATAAGCTTCTTTGCCGCTTCAAGCTTTTTCGGGTTGATATCTGCGCAGGCAACTATGCGAAGCTCTCTGTGCTTGCCCTCAAGATTCATCTGAATATGAGAAGTACCCATGTTACCAACGCCGATTATGCCGAATCTGACGGGCTGAATCTTCTTTTCAATCATCTCGTGAATAGCAGAGCAAGCCGCTGAGAAAGAAGCGTTGTTATCGGGATATACATATTCCTTGTTCATGCCCTCTGCCGATTTGTCGTCGGTCTCAAGAGCCGCAAGGCCGTCAAATACTTTAAGGTGAGGTTCAACGGAAAGAATATATTCTCTCTCGTTTCTGTCAAGCTCACGGAGAATTTCTTCAAGGTGACCGTCGCCGTGACCTGCGGGAACAACATTGCCCGAGCCTGCAACAGCGTCCTTGATGTGCATATATGTAATATATCCTTTGAGCATTTTGAAGCCCTCTGCGGTATCGGCTCCGCTCTGAATGTAGTTGGCGGGGTCAAAAATGCAGCCGAGCTTTTCGCCGAAATGCTCCGCAATCTGAAGGCATCTTTCGGGAATGTCGCCGTAAATCTCTTTTTCGTTTTCGTGGCAGCAAAGAACGCCGTTTTCATAGGCATAATCCGCCATTGCGCCGAGCCTTGCAAAAACCTCGTCCTTGTATTCCTCAAAGCTCTCGCCCTTTGTGAAATAGAAGCTGAACATGCGGATATACTTTGCTTCAAGAACCTTTGCAACCGCAACGGTATTCTTGAAAGCCTCAAAATGAGGAGCAAAATCATCGGTAATTTCAATCTTGCCGTAGTGAGAGCCGATTGACGAAACCTTCATTCCGTTCTCATCAAGAGTCTTTTTAAGCTCCTTTGCTTCGTCAACGGTAAAATTGGAAATGTTTTTGCCGTTAACATTTCTCAGTTCGATATACTCAATGCCGTTCGCCTTGCAGGCGGAAATCTGCTCAAGAATATCTGCCGAGGCTTCGTCGGCAAACGCCGAGAATAAAAATCTTGCCATATCTTAAACCTCCTGTTTCTTTTGCTTGTTTTATTGTAAACATTTTCTATGGATATTTCAAGCATATTTATAAAAAAATAATCAAAATATCCGGAATGCTGCCGTTAAAATCTGAGAGTCCAGCATTGAAGCCTAAGACGGTCGGATAAATATTTATCCTTGAAATCGTCGCTGTGTCTCCAAGTGCCCGCAAATGAGCAGTCACGCACACGGGGCAGGATATTGAGCGAAACAAGCTGTTCGCCCGGAGTGACGGTCACGGTGTCTTCTCCGCAAAGCACAGCCATCGCCGCACGGAGCCAGTCCGCCGTGCCGAGAGCCTTGCCGTTGACCCATATCTGAACGGGCAGAAAGCCGTCCTCGGGTATTGAAACGGCTGACTGCCTTATTTCATCTGCCGTCACGGTTACGGGATCGGTTATCCCTCTCGGGGCTTCAAGAAAGCCCTTGGTTTTTCCGCAGATATGCGTTTGCTTGCCGCAGAGCAGGTCTCGGCAGGCAAGGAAAATATCGGCAACCGAAAGAGAACCCTCTCCCTCGGTCGGTCTTAGCCCGTGTGAAAGCCACTCTCTGAGCCTCGGAATATCCGAAACCGAAACGGTTCTTTCGGGGCGCGCGGCAAGCTCCTTTGCAAGCTCTCCGTATGTGATTATACGGAATCTCGGATCGGATTTTACAAGTCTTAGGAGCAGGACAAGCTTTTCATAGAACCTTTCGCTTTCCTCCTCGCTCCTGCGCGGAGCTTCTTTCCACTTGCCGAACGGGTAAATATTTTTCTTATCGTAATTTATGATGTCCCAATGCTCTTTGAAAAGGCTGATATGGGGATGAGTATAAATAACCGCCCGTTTTCTTGAAGCAAGCTTATCAAGCTCGGCCTTTATTTCTTTTTCTCCGCCTTTGAAAAACACGCTTTCCATGCAGAATGTATAATCAATATTATAAATGTTGCAATAGAACGCTCCGCTCCCGTCCACAGGGTCACAGAGCGTATCCGCAAAAATCGGAATTCCCATGTCGGCATATGCGTACATCGCCGCATAGCTTTTCTGATTCCCGGGCGGCACGGCGGCGAAAACACGCTCGGTTCCCGTTGCCTTTTTTATGGCGGCAAGAGCGGCTGTCTCCTGCCTTATAACCTCGTTCCTTGCGGCGTCAAAATCGGCAATATCGGTATATTCATTAAGCATCGGATGCAGGGTGTGGCCGTAAGTATGAAGCTGAATTTCATGGTGAGAGAGTGCTTCAAGAACGTCCTGCCTGCCTTGGTTCAAAAGCCGTTCAGCCAGAAGCCCGACGAGGCAGAAACAGCCTTTAACGCCCTCGGAGCTGAGTATATCCGCCTCACGCTTTATTGCGTTTGCCGAGACATCGGAGGTGAAATCCTCGGTATCAAAAGAAAAAATAATATCGGTCATTTTCTCTTGCTCCTTTTGCTTTTTTCAGGATTATATCATTATTCCCGTGCAAAATCAAGGATTGGCGGATAACGGAATATTTTTTATAAAAATCAATCGAAAAATGCGTAAAATTTACAATATGTTAACCGTTTCAAGCAAATTATAATATAAAATATAATGTAAACACAAAACAGGAAGTAAATAATAATTACGGAGGATTGAATTTGCTCGGTTATGTCAAGGCATTTAAGCCCGAAATGAAAATCAGGGATTTTGAGCTTTATCAGGGCGTTTACTGCTCTCTTTGCAGGGCTCTCGGCAGAAACTATTCTCCGATTGCACAGCTTTTTCTGAGCTATGATTTTGCTTTTGCGGCAATTCTCCGCCTTTCAGCCGCAGAAAACGGATGCAGTTTTTCGAGAAAACGCTGTCCCTATAACCCCGCAAAAAAATGCTCCGTCTGTTCATCAAAGCAGGAACTTGACTACTGCTCCCATGCGGTTATTATTCTGACATATTATAAAATCGTTGACAATCTTCACGATTCGGGGCTGAAATCAAAAATCGCCGCCTGCCTGCTTTATCCGATCGTCAGGCTCATGCACAAAAAAGCCGCTCGACTTGCTCCCGAAGCCGAAAAAGCAGTTGCCGAGGCTATGGCACTGCAAGCAAAAGCCGAAGCCGATCCTTCCTGCTGCATTGACGCCGCCGCTCACACGAGCGCAGACGCTCTTGGCAAAATAATATCGTTCGGCTTTGACGGAAACAAAAAAAATTCTCTTTATTCGCTCGGCTATATGGTCGGCAGATATGTTTATATTCTTGACGCCGCAGACGACCTCAGAAGCGACCTTAAAAACGGAAATTTCAATCCTTTCAGGGCTGAATATTCCGATATTGATAACGAAAAATGCCGCAATGCGTTCATAAAGCGGGCAAGAGAGATGCTGAATCTCACTCAGAGCAGTGCGCTT
This sequence comes from Acutalibacteraceae bacterium, assembly GCA_051881555.1. GTDB lineage: Bacteria > Bacillota > Clostridia > Oscillospirales > Acutalibacteraceae > CAG-177. The sequence goes on along the minus strand of JBJEQC010000169.1, from coordinate 8,071 downwards.
GAAGCGCTTGACTCGGTTGAAAAGAAGCGTTTTGAAGATATTCTTGAAAATATAGTTCTTGACGGGCTGACAAACAGCAGCGAAAATGCGCTTATAAAATATTTACCCCAAACCAAAAAGAAAACCTATTTTACCGTTGATTGAGGGTGTATCCAATGAAAAATCCGTATGATGTTCTCGGCGTTCCCCACGGTGCGTCAAAAGAGCAGGTCAACGCCGCCTACCGCGAGCTTCTCAGAAGATATCAGAACAGCGGCGACCAAAAGAAAATAGACGAGCTTAACGAAGCATACGATTCGCTGATTATGGGCGGCTCTTATTCTTCAAACAGCTCCTATTCTTCTCAAAGCTCATACAACAGCTTTGCCGATTATTCGGATATCAGGGCGAAAATTAATTCCGGCAGGCTTGACGACGCCCAGACCCTGCTTGACGGAATCCCCGAGGGGAGCAGAGACGCTCAATGGTATTATCTCAAGGGAACAATTCAGCAAAAAAGAGGCTGGCTTGAAGAAGCGGCAAAGAATTTTGCAACCGCAAGCAACCTTGACCCCTCAAACAACACCTATAAAATGGCTTACAACAAGGTCAACAAAGCCCGTTCGGGAGGCTACCGAACCGAAAGGCGGCAGGACTCGGGCGCATCGGCCTGCGACATTTGCTCCGGGCTTCTCTGCGCCGACTGCTGCTGCGAATGCATGGGCGGCGATCTTATCCCCTGCTGCTGATATCCCGAAAGGAGAAATACGCTTTGAAACAAAGCTCAAAATGCGCTCTGGGCGGCATTGTTGCCGCTCTTTCGCTTGTTCTGATGATCTCAATTGCAATTATTCCGTTTATGACATATGCACTGCCCGCCGTTGCGGGAGCGTTGATTACATTTATTGTTATTGAAATCGATAAAAAATGGGCATTCGGAGTTTACTGCGCCGTTGCGATTTTGGGAATGCTTCTCGTCCCCGAAAAAGAGGTTGCCGTAATGTATCTTGCATTTTTCGGCTACTACCCGATCATCAAGGCGATTTTTGAATCGAAGCTTCCGCCGTTTCTGAGTTGGACGCTCAAAATACTTTCGTTCGTTGCGACAATGGTTGTTTCGTATTATCTGATGATAAAATTCATGGGCGTAACTCTCGACGAAACCGAGGAATTTGGTGCATTTGCAATTCCCGTTCTGCTCGGCACGGGAACGCTCGCATTCATTCTTTATGACATCGCTCTTTCAAAATTTGTGACACTTTACCTAATAAAATGGCAAAAACGATTTAAAAGATATTTCAAATGATATTGTTTTTTTTATAAATATCATATATAATAGTAGCCGCTGATTGAATCGGCGGTTATTTTATTGAAATAACGGAGGATTTCTGATGAAAGATTTTGTCAATATCGGCGTTGTCGGCATCAGCGGCAGAGGCTCGTCAATGCTCGCCGAGCTTCTCAACTGCGACGGAGTGCGTGTTCCCGCCGTATGCGATAAATACGAGGACAGAGCGCAAAACGGAGCAAAAATCGTCAAAGAAAAAACGGGAACCGACGCCGATGTTTATCTTGATTATAAACAGCTTCTTGCAAGAGATGACCTTGACGCCGTTCTCTGCTGCACGACATGGATAACTCATTCACGCATTGCAATTGACGCAATGAGAGCGGGCAAGCATGTTGCAATCGAAGTCGGCGGTGCGGCAAGCATCGAAGAATGCTGGCAGATGGTCCGTGCAAGCGAGGAAACGGGCAAATTCTGCATGCTGCTTGAAAATTGCTGTTATGACAGAAAAGAAATGGCTCTTTATAACATGGTTAAAAAGGGTCTGTTCGGTGAAATAATACATATGCAGGGCGGTTATGAGCATGACCTGCGTGACGAAATAAGCCTCGGCAGAGAAAACAGACACGGCAGGCTCTTTAATTTTCAGCACCGCAACGGAGAGCTTTATCCGACCCATCAGCTCGGCCCCATTTCAAAGGTCCTCAACATCAACAGAGGCAACAGATTCATTTCTCTTTCCTCAACCGCAAGCAAATCGAGAGGTCTTAACGAATGGATAAAGAAGAACAAGGGCGAGGATTACGACATTGCCGATTATCATTTTAATCAGGGCGATATCGTCACCACCGTGCTCAAATGCGCCGACGGCGAAACCGTTGTGCTGACCCATGACTGCTCTCTGCCCAGGCCTTACTCAAGAGCCTACCGCATTCAGGGCACAAAGGGCATATACATGGAGGACGGCAACACGATTTATCTTGAGGGCGTTTCCCACGAGGACGAAAATCATTGGACTCACACATGGGAGAGCTTCGACCCCTATCTTGAAAAATATGAGCATCCTCTCTGGAAAAAATATAAAATTGACGGCGTTCACGAGGGCGGCCACGGCGGAATGGATTTCCTTGTTCTCTCGGCATTCGCAGAGAGCGTAAGGCTCGACGCCGCTCCCCCGCTTGATGTCTATGACACGGCAGTTCTCATGGCTGTTACCTGCCTTTCAGAACAGTCAATAGCTATCGGCGGCGCACCCGTTCCGTTCCCGGATTTCACAAACGGAATGTGGATTGACCGTGAGCCTTACAGGCGTGGAATTTTCTGCCTCAACGAGGTTTGCGAAGACTGTTTTGAGTGATAAGATAATACGGAAGGATTTTGCAAATGAAATATTATATCGGCGTTGACGGCGGCGGAACAAAAACTGTTTTTGCGCTGTTTGATGAAAACAAAAAAATGCTCGAATTCGTTTCGGGCCCCGGCAGCAATCACGAAAACCTCGACACCTCCTTTGACGGTGCAAGCGACATCATTATGGACGGGCTTAACAAGCTCTGCGAAAGAACGGGCGTTGCGCTCGAAGATGTCAGCTTCACGCTCATGGGTCTTGCAGGCATTGACCACCGCTATCAGTACGATATCATGTGCAAAATGCTCAGAGAAAAAGGACTTAATAATTTTGAAGTGTTCAACGACGGCTTCATTGTCGTCAAGGCGGGCGCAACCGGCAAAAGCGCAATCGGTTACAACTGCGGAACGGGCGTTTGCTGCAACGGCATCGACGCTGACGGAAAAATGCTTCAGCTCGCAGGTCTCGGCGATTTTTCGGGCGATATCTCGGGCGGCGGCAACATTGTTGTGAAAGCCTTTGAGCTTGTCTATAACGAGCTGTTCCTCGGCCTTGAAAAAACGATGATAACCGACATGGTTAAAAAAGAATACGGTTTCAAAACCCGTGAAGAATTTCTCGGTCTGATTGAAAAAATCGAGGGCGAAAACGGCGGAGAGCACATCATGAACATGATTTCGTTCTTCTTTGACGCCGTCACCGAGGGCGACCGCCCCGCAACCGAATTCTGCGAACGCATGGCAGAAAGAGGCGCGCAGCTTATTTCGGCTCTTGCAAATCAGATGAATTTCGGCTCGGATGAAATCGAAGTCGTTCTTTCCGGCTCAATCAATGTCAAGCTCAACAACAAGATTTATCTTGATATGCTTCTTTCAAAAGCCGAAAAGCTCAGCGGCAAAAAGCTTAAATTCATAAAGCTTGAAGCCATGCCCGTTACAGGCTGTATCAACTGGATAATGCAGGATTATGCAAACTGATCCTTGTATATATACACAATTCAATCAAAGGAGTTAATATATCATGAAAGAAATTAATGTTGCCGTTATCGGATCGGGCAGCACCTATTGCCCTGAGCTTATTGACGGCTTCCTTAAAGCCAAGGACAGCCTCAAGCTCAAAAAGGTATCCTTTATGGATATTGACGAGAGAAAGAGAACGATTGTCGGCAATCTGTGCGTAAGAATGCTCAAGAACGCAGGCTCCGACTGCGAGGTTGTTTTCACGGATGACCTTGACACCGCTCTTCAGGGCGCAGACTTTGTTGTTACTCAGATAAGAGTCGGCAAGCTCCCCTGCCGTCACCTTGACGAGAGCATCCCCAAGAAGTATAACCTTATCGGTCAGGAGACAACGGGTATCGGCGGATTCTTCAAGGCTCAGCGCACAATTCCCGTTATCAAGAACATCTGCGACAGAATCGAAGCCATCTGCCCCGATGCATGGCTCATAAACTTCACCAATCCTTCGGGCATCATCACGGAATTTGTGCTTAATAACACAAATGTCAAGTGCATCGGCCTTTGCAATGTTCCCATTGATATGCTTGATGATATCAAGGAAATCACGGGCAACGATGTTGATATTACATATGTCGGCCTTAACCACCTTAGCTGGATTACCTCGGTAAAGAAGGACGGCGAGGAGCTTCTTCCCGGTCTTATCGACTCCGGCTTCTCACCCAAGGTCATGGCAAACATCAAGGATGACGGCTTCTCAATGGACTGCCTCAAGACAATTCAGGCTATCCCCTCCTCATATCTTCAGTATTATTACTGCCGTGAGGCAAAGCTTGCCCATCAGAGAGAGGACGAAAAGACAAGAGCTCAGGTCTGCATGGAGATTGAAGAACAGCTTCTTGAAATGTATCAGGACGAAAAAATCGTCACAAAGCCCGCCCTGCTCGACAAGAGAGGCGGCCACAAATATTCTCTTGCAGCAGTTTCGCTGATTGATTCTCTTGCAAATGACAAGCGTGATGTTCATGTTGTCAACATCAAGAACGACGGCACGCTTCCGTTCATGGCAGACGACGATATCATTGAGGTTGCGGCAGTTATCGGCAGCGACGGAGCACATCCCGTTCCCGTAACCGAGCACATCAACGATCATATCGTTGGCCTTATGAGAGTCGTCAAGACATATGAAAAATACGCTGTCAAAGCGGCAATCACGGGCGATGACGATTACGCAATCAAGGGTCTGCTCGTTCACCCCCTCGTCGGCGACTATGAGAAAACCGTTAACTGCTTCAACGAGCTCAAAGAAGCTCATAAAGAATTTCTCCCCCAGTATTTCAAGAGCGAGAAATAAAACAGAAAAAAATTTAAACAGCAAGGGCAGGTTATTCTTGCCCTTGCTTTATTTTTTTATGTTAAAAGCCCCTGTGCGAAATGCACAGGGGCTTTTGTTGATTAATGATTAGCTCTGTAATCAGCCGTTGATAAGATTTCCGATAAGTTCGGGAATCATCTTCATGAATGCAACAAATGCTTCAATGGTCAACGATGATTTGGGAACTGAGAACGGATCGAAGCGAAGCGAAAGGCTGCGCCACATCTCGATATCGAAGAATCTTGTTACATCCCAATTCTCAAGAGTCGGTTTGAAGAAGAAGATTACGAGAAGTTCGGGCTGAGCATTGACCTGAGCATCTTTCCTTGTTGCGTAGTTGTAATTCTTCCAATAATACATCTTCAGGTTCTTGCCGAGAGCCTTGCAAAGCTTGCCGTCTGTATCATAAACTCTGAAGAGGAATTCGGAATGATGCTTCCACTGGATCTGGTAAACAATGGTATCTTTGGCGATGGTTGAGCCTTCGTCATTGACGCCCTTGATCCACTTTGTCTGATCGTAAACATCTTCTTCATTCTTTACATGGTAGACATCCCAGCCGACTACTTCATAGTTCTCACCGGGTCTCAAATTGCCGGTAACTAAAGTGTTTCTGATTTCGGGACCGGCACCCTGCTTGATGCCTGCCTCATCGTCAGCCACACGCTCGAAGTCCTCGCCGTAGTAAAGCCAATTGTCTTTATTGGCGCTCTGGCTCAGAGCTGAAAGCTGAACTGATTCAATGGGATTGCCTTCTTCGTCAACTCTGCCGTGATTATAGTCAACATAAACCTTGATTACACGGCTCGTGTAGTTAGCATAATATGTTACGCCGTAAGCGGGCATCTTGCTGTCGGTGATTGTTGCGCCGTTTTTCTGGCACCAATCATAGAAGTTGAAGCCTTCGGGAGCGCTTGCGATTGCAAGATCTCTGGTTGAACTGCTCTTTGTATATGTCTCGATTGAGTCACCGGTCTTAACCTTGAAGGTCAAGGGTTCTGCAAAGATTCTGTCTTCGAAGGGACCCTTGGGATTGCTCTCGGAAGTATCGTACATGAGAACAAGGTCATATTCAAGAGCTTCCCAAACAGCATAGAGAACAATGTTTCCTTTGTAGAGAGAAGTCTTAAGTCCCTCATAGGTGATGCTGTCGATCGGGAACTCAATGATATCGTCAGCGGTTGCCTTCTTGTGAGTGCTCCAACCAACGAACTTGTAGCCGTTCATGCCTCTGTAAGCAACGGGCTGCTCTGAGTTTTCAACATCGGCAACGGGATGCTCAACAGCTTCGCCTGTTGCTGTGTTGATAAGGGTTACACCGTCAATGTCAAGAGAATCGCCGAGGCTGACCTTTACGCCATCAATCATCAGAGTATCGGGCGAATCGCCGTTGTTCATGCTGAGGATGACATCATATTCGGCTACGCTGAATTTTGCCGTAAGAACAAGATTTTCGGGTGAGCCGCAGGGAAGTGAAACGCCCCAATAGCTGTCATAAGTGTATTCGTTGCCCTGCTCGTCATACCAACCGTCAAACTGATAGCCTGCGGCTGCGTCGTACTTCAGAGTTGAGGGAACCTTAACATTAGCTTCAAAGATTGATTTAATCTCGGCAGGAGTTGTGCCCGATGAAAGCGTTGTCTGGCTTACTGTTGCCTCGTTGAACTCTTCAGTGTAAGCAGCGGTTGCTTCATCAAATACGGGAACCTGCCATGTTACGTTAACGGTGAATACCGTTGCAACATAAATCTCTTTTGCTCCGTCAAATGCAATGCCTGAGGTTGTGTCAATCGCTGTTGAGAGCGTTGAATCGGTATACATTGCGTATCTTGTTGCCTGACCTGCAAGCGTTCTGACCGTAAGGCCTTCTGCTTTAAGAGCATTAACGATTGCGGTTATATTATTGACGCTCAGCTTTTGACCGGCATCGTTATATTTGATTGTATAGGTCTTCCATGCGTTTACATCCATTGAATCATAATCTCTGACCATGAATGAGATTGAGCTGTCAAAGTCTGTAAAGCTTGCATAGTATGCCTTGTCGCTTGTGCCGGTGAAGGTGCCGAACTGTGCAACATAGTTTGTTCCCTTCAGAGAAGCTGCACAAGCTTCTTCATCGGTCTCAGAATCAACCCATGCACCAAGCTTCTTATCAAATGAATCGGCAGGGATTGTAACGGTCAGAGCCTTGCCGTAGGTTGCATCAACAACGGTAAAGGGTTCAGCGTCTCCCTTGTTAACATAGAGGCTGATCTTGTAGGTATTCGCCGTCCAGACAACCTTTGCGGAAGCACCCTTGATTGAATCAACCGTAACGGTTGCGGGATCCCAAGAAGCGGTGTAGCCTGTCTTTTCGGGAGTCGGAATTGTTGAAAGATCAAATGAACCGTTGAAAGGAACCTTTGCTGTCAGAGTTCCGTCGCCGTTATCGGTAACATCAGCGGGAAGCTGAGAAGCGTCTACCGAACCGCCGTCAAGGTCAATCTTAAGATCAAACTTATCGGTTGTGAGAACTCTTACGAAAGTAACCTTCTTGCCGGGCATTGTGTAGCCGGTAAGGTCAACAAGCTTGCCTGTTGAAGCGTCAGCCCAGCCGAGCTGATTTGCAGCTGCCTCAGGAACGGTTACTGCTGCGCCCTTTTCGTATTTCTCGGAAGAAATAACGGTTGAGCCGTCATTTTCAATGAACTCTGCGGTGTATGTTGTTGCAACGGGACCGCTCGGTGCATCGCCGATGGTGAATGTATGAGTGAGGTCATCATAAAGGAATGCTTCGATGGACTGATACTGATCGTACATACCCTGTGTGCTGGTTTCATCAACAGATGTATCCCATGCATCATCAGTTGCAGGTGCGGGCAAGCTCGCCATATCACCGAGTTTTTTCTTGTCGGGATATGCTCCGGTTTTGGCATCATTACTGAGTTTCCAAAGTCTGATCTCAAGTCTGATTGTACCGGTTGTGCCATCTGCAAGACCGTCTTTAACCTTGAGATAGAACTCACCAAACCAAAGATCCGAGTTCATTCTCAGACACTGTGTTCCGAGTGTACTGTTCTGATCAGTTTCGGTTGCAAACATGATTGTTTCCATGTTTATTCTGTCTGCCTCATCAATACCCGAAA
>JBJEQC010000168.1:0-3079 GCA_051881555.1 Acutalibacteraceae bacterium | reverse complement strand
ACTTCAACAGCAATTGAAGAATCGGCAACAGAAAGCTCTTCTTCTCCCGTTATCGAAATCACCGAAAGTAAAGAGCAAAAATCCCGCAATGAGGAAGCACTCAGAATTTTCATCAAAAATAAAGACAAATGGTTTGACAGTCAGGAAGACTCAATGTACGGCATATTATACGGGTTTATTGATTTTGATGAAGACGGCGTGCCTGAACTTGTGAAAAGTATTTGTGACGGAAGCGCTCGTTTCAGCTATAACTACTACTATTCCGTCGATATTGATTCCGAAACAGTTACCGAAATAGCATCAGATGAAGAAGATGACGGATTTGATTGGTGCAATTTTGAGATAAACAATTTCAGACTTCTGAGAAACAAAAACACAGATGAACTCGTATGGTTTGCATGCGATTATGTCAGAGATTCATATTTCTCATTCGGTTATTTTTACGGAACGCTTAAATATTATAACGGTAGTCTGCATTCTGATATATTATTCTCCGAAAGTACTCTGACTTCCGAAGCACCCGATAATGACACCGGAAACGATATAGTCAGATACGGTTATTATCCTGACGGAGACTTTACGGAAGTCAGCGAATCCGAATATAACAAGCTTAACAAAGAATTCTTTGACGGATATAACGATTTGAATTGCACGGCGTATTTTATTTCGAGCAGAGAATTAAACGAGGCAGACAGCGAAGAATTTGAAAGACTAATGGCAGAATCCTTCAGAGCATTTAATTTCGACGGTTATTCATTTTGAATATTAACGCAAAAGAATCCTGAATGATCAGAAGCTGAAAGGAACAATGAGCGATGAATAATTCAAACGGAGAAAAACATATTGCGTCAACTGTCATTATTGCAGTTCTTTGCCTTGCCGCTGTGGTAATCACTGTCTTTTTCTGCATTAATTTTTTCGGAGACAAAAGCAGTGAAATGCAGGAAGATGAGACTTATACGACAACAGCCGAAAATAAAACGAATGAAAAAATTGACGATACAGTAATCAAAATCCAACTGTCAAAAGCTCCGTATCGCTTGGACTCTGATTATTATTTGATTTTCAGCTCAAGCGGTGGATATACCCTGCGTGGAAAAGACAATATTGCCGTCATGACAGGCAAATATGAAGTCAATGACACATCGGTATATCTTTATGCGGAAAGCGGAGAGGCATTGGGCGAGCTTTCATACGATGAGGCCTTAAATCAGTTTTGCGGAGAATTTGATCTCGAAGCGGCACTCAAGCCCGGTTCTTCGGCAAGCAACATCATTGCTCTTTCTCCAAACACAACAAAGCCTGCCGAAAATCAGACAACCTCTAAAAAACCTTCAAGCACAAATAAACCGACCGTGCCCAAAACAACTGCCCCGAGAAAGCCAAAGGCAACAACAACCGTTGCCACTACGGTTAAGCCGTCAGTTAAACTTTCAAAATCAAGCGTTTCAATCGGAGTCGGTGACAGCATAACTCTGACAGCGTATACCGTTCCGGGCAACGCCGCAGTTTTTTGGAGCAGCAGCAACATTTCCGTTGCGGAGGTTTCGCAGAAAGGGCAGATTACGGGAACGGCGTCGGGCTCTGCTATAATAACTGCAAAAATAACAGACGGCAAAAATAATTATTCGGCAACCTGCAATGTTTCTGTTTACAGTAAAACGCAGACTGTCAGCTTTAACACAAACGGCGGTTCCGATATTTCGGCAATAACCGTTGAAAAAGGTTCGTCAATCATACTTCCTGCGCCTTCAAAATCATATACCGTAACATTTAATTTCAATGCCGGCGGATCATCGGTTAAAACCTGCCAAAAGAAATGCACATTCGTCGGTTGGTATGAAAACTCAGGATTCTCCGGAACAAAATATTCCGCAGGAAGCATATATACCGTCAATAAAAATGTTACTCTTTTCGCAAAATGGACTAACCCGACTCTCGGCAGCGTTGAGTCGCCCTCAAGAGACGGCTATAAGTTTTCAGGGTGGTACACGGGAAAGAACGGCGGATCAAAATATACGAGCGGCAATGAAATAACCGGGAACATAACTCTGTATGCCCATTGGGAAAAGGAAACATTGACCGTTCCCAATGTCGTAGGCATGAACTACATGTCAGCAAAGCAGTCACTTGAAGCGAGCGGATATTCCGTGACTCTCGTTTCCACGAGCAGCTCCTCATATTCCGAAGGAACGGTTATTTCTCAGAATCCCGCTGCGGGCACCGAGGTTTCGCAAGGTGCAAATATTAAGCTCACCTACAGCACCGGCGTTAATAAAGTTAAAGTGCCGAATGTCGTCGGTCAGAATGTAAATTCAGCCAAAAACGCTCTGAGTAATTCCGGCTTGAAAGCATCGGTTGTTTATGAATCAAGCTACAACTACAATCAGAATAAAGATACCGTAACCTCTCAGAGCATTTCGGGAGGAGAAACGGTCGCCGAAAACTCTACAATAACAATTTATGTCAGCAAAGGTCCGAAACCGATTCAAGTCGGAGATTATGTCTGGTTTGACGGTGGGAAAATCTGGAGACAGCTGGGCGGCTCTTATGTTGAAAAGGAAGGCTCCTCGCAAAACGGCGAACTGATAATAACAGACGGTGCAAAGGTTTATAACGGCAAAACTTATTACGGGGTTAAATTCCAAGGTGCCTCGGTAAGATACGGATGGGTTGAAGAAAGCCTCATTCATCAGAGAACAAATTAACAAGAAAGGAAAAAGCCGTATGAATTATGAAGAAAGCAGAAACTCAGCGTCAAACGATTCCCGAAAGCCCGACTTGCCCGGTTTTGATGACATTCCAAGACCGCAGGCTAACGCAATAGAGCCAAACCCCGATCCGCAGCCTACGCCGCAGCCACAGCCAAAGCCTCAGCCCACACCCATTCAAAAGTCTGAAGCTAACCCTCGACCTGCTCCGACACCTCCTGTTTCAAGAACGGTCAAGAAGAAAAAATCAAAATTCAGAGAATTCATCGGCCCCGGTTTTAATTTCTCAAAATTCCCCGATACGGAATTATCAATGGCCTTCAACAGCGTTTATAAATATCTGATTCTTCCCGTTATTGCGCTTTTAT
>JBJEQC010000167.1:0-3085 GCA_051881555.1 Acutalibacteraceae bacterium | reverse complement strand
CCAATTTGTTTGCTGCTTTCCATGTTAAACGGTGCAATAAACAATTTTTTATATCCTTGCCGCAACACGGCACGCCCGTTTGAAGGCTTCGGCAAGATAAATTTCCAAGGGCATTGCGCCGTAGCAGTCGTTTTCGTGCCTGCCGGGCTTGCTTTTTGTGTTCAGCTCAAAAGACAAAGCCCCGTCAAAGCTTCTGAGATGGCGGCAGATTCTGTCCCAATCCGCAATTCCGTCAAACGGGAGCAGATGCAGATCGTCAATAAAGGTTGTTTTGCCGCCGAAGTCACGCACTCCGAGGTTGTCGTTGAGATGAGTGACGGCAAGCCGCTCGCCGTAGAGCGCCGCCATATCCGTTCCGGGGTTGTAGCAAAGCTCGTGACCCGTATCCCAGCAGAAGCCGACGCTTTTTTCATTTATAAATGCGTTCATCAGAGCCGCAAGAAATTCTTCGCCCTCCGTGTTTTCAAAAGCAACCGAAACGCCGAGCGCCGAGGCTCTTCTGACTACCGAGCCGTAGCGTTCAATGCCGAGGTCGGTCGGAGCGTATTCGGCATCAAAGCCGATAAAAGCGTGACAGACCATGACGGGAACGCCGATTTCAGCGCAGATTTCGGCGCAGTTAATCAATTCCGCCGCCGCAGAGTCGCCGTTTTCGCCCTCAAGCCACATATCGTCCGACTTGTTGAACGGCGCATGGAGATAGGGGATAAGCATTCCCTCATCTCTGCCGATTTTCGCAAGGGCGCAGGCGTCCGCGTCTCTGCCGCTAAGGTCGATTGCGAAGCCGTCAAATCCCGCCGCTTTAATAAGCTTTATCTGTTCTTCATATGGCTTGCCGAATTGCTCGTTCAGCGCAAGGCAGAGCCGCTTTTTATACATAAATCATCACCGACTCAATGTTAAAACAATTTCTGCGCTTTGTCAAGACGCTTGACGGCGGCTTGGGTATATGTTAGAATGATTTAAGTATTATTAAGGAAAAGAGGATGCCTCAATGCCGCTGAATATCATTGTTGTGACCGATACCCATTATTTTGAAAACTCGCTCGGAGCAAGCGGCGAGGCATATGAAAAGCGAAGCAGAACGGATCAGAAATGCGTTGCCGAAACGGGCGCAATTCTCGACGCCGTTTTTGAAAAAATGGCTCGGGATAAGGAAGCGGAGATTATAATTATCCCCGGCGACCTTGTTTACAGAGGCGAAGCCGCAAGCCATGCCGGCTTTATCGAAAAGCTCCGCCGTTTGCAGAAAAGCGGCAAAAAGATATTCGTCACCACCGCCCGCCACGATTATGCGGGCGACCCCTGCGGCTTCATCGGCGACAAAACCGTTCCCGTTGAGGGAATGCCGAGGGAGAAGCTGAGGGAAACCTATTTTGATTTCGGATTTTCTCAGGCGATTGCCGAGCATGAAGAAACCATGTCGTATGTCGCTCAGCTTTCGGACGATATCCGCCTGCTTGCAATCAACTGCGACGGCGACTGCGGAGATTTCAGAGGTCTTTGGGATGACCAGATGCAATGGATAAAGGAGCAGATTCAAAAAGCGCATGAGGACGGCTGTTATATTTTCGCCATGATGCACTATCCTCTGCTTCCCGGTTCGCCGATTTTTGAGCTGATAGAGGACGCCAAAATCACCGATTGGCAAAAAAGAGCCGACGAGCTTGCGGATTGCGGGCTTGATCTTATTTTCACGGGGCATATGCATATGCAGAGCCTGACCGAGCATGTTTCACCGTCGGGCAACAAAATAACCGACATATGCACCGGCTCGATAGTCGGCTGTCCGTCGGCTTACCGAAAGGTCAGATTCAACGAAAACGGCACTGCCGAAATCGTTTCGGTCAAAACCGAGGATTTTGATTGGGATAAGGGCGGCAAAACCGCCGAGGAATACTTCATCTGGCGGTTTGACCGCATGATAACCGATATCGTTGACGGCATGGCATATGATTTTGCGGCGTTCACCCGCTATTTCGGCGGCCCCGAAAAGAACAAAAAAATCAAAATCCCCGTTACGATTGTCGGCAGGATTCTTCAGAAGCTGACAATCGGCGGTGTCGGCAGAATGTTTTTCTTCCGTGTTGACGAAAGCATTAAAAAAAGGCTTCTTAAAGATGTCTGCGTTGAGCTTGTGAGAAATGTTTTCGTCGGCGACGAGCCTTATGTTGAGGGAACGCCGATGTATGATGCGGTTATGAAGCTGCTTTCACGCCTCAGTCCCGCCATTCATATAGTCGAGAAAAAGCTCGGCGCAAAGAACGAAATGTTCAAGGATATTCCCGCTCTTCTTGCTTCTCTTATCGGCGATGAAAAGCAAATGGACTATAATGCGAAAATTGAAATCAGCTACAAAGGACGGTCATAAAATGGGAAAAATAATCGGAATCGGCGGCGGAAGATACAGCGATAACGAGGTTCAGCCGATTTTTGAAAGAATAGTTGCGCTTTCGGGCAAGAAAAATCCCTCTGTTTTGTTTGTTCCGACGGCGGGCTTTGACGATATCAGCGGCGACGAGCATATTTTCAGGCTGTTTGTCGGCCTCGGATGCAGCATTTCTGCGCTGTTTCTGACCGATGAAACGCTGACCAAAGCCGAAATTGAAGAAAAAATTCTTTCCTGCGATATTGTTTATGCAGGCGGCGGCCATCTGAAATTCCTGATGGACACATGGAACAGAACAGGAGCGGCTGAAGCGTTCAAAAAAGCATATGAAAAAGGGATTATTCTCTCGGGCTACAGCTCAGGCTCAATGTGCTGGTTTGAGCAGGGCTATGACGACTGCGGCGAAAACCGTGAGTTCATGTTTGTTGACTGTCTCGGGCTTCTGCCGTTTTCAAACTGCCCCCACTTTGAGGGCGGCGATTGGGGCAGCTTTGAGCAGGCGGTGAGGTCAACGGGGCTGTCGGGCATTGCGCTTGAAAACGGTGCGGCGCTCTTTTATGAGGACGGCAAATACTCGGTTATGCACGGCAACGACGGCGGCGATGTATATTTCATTGACAGCAAAAAGAACTATGAAAAAACCCTCTTTAACCCCGACATGTTCGCCGAAAAATGAGATATATATAATGTATATTA
>JBJEQC010000166.1:0-3108 GCA_051881555.1 Acutalibacteraceae bacterium | reverse complement strand
TCTTCATAGAACTGCTGATTCTTTGCCTGAACGGCAAAATTCGGAAACGGCATAAGCAGATGAGCAAAGTTAACAACATAGTCCCAGACAACGATTTTATCCGTTATCTTTGACCATTCCTCAACCTGCGCCTTAAATTCCGCTGAATTTACATTTGCTCCGTCAAGATAAGCGGATGCCTGATCGCCCGGCATTGAGCAAAGCTTGATGACGACATTCGGCTCCGCTTTCATGTTTTTAGGGGCTTTGAGGGTATGAAGATATGCCAAAGTGGAAATATACTTGTCGGGAAAAGCCTTTGCAAGCTTATTAAGGAACGGCAGGAGCGTTCCCATGCCTGTTCCGCCCGCCGCTTCATCAGCCGCCCTGCATTTTTCGCATTGACAGCCTGCAAGCGACGGATTGTCGTTGCCGCTGAAATCCCAATACATAACATCGGGATTTTCCTCAATCTTTTTTGCCAAAGAATTTTTGACTATTTCAAAAACCTCGGGATTGCTAAGGCACAGATAAGCCTCACGGTTATCATATGATGTAACCCTGACGCCGTCTTTCTCAGAAAAATATTCGGGATGCTCGTCAAAATAATCATCGGGAGAAAGATATTTATAGCAATCGTGGCACCATGTTCCCCAGCCCTCATACTGCATTTCTTCGATTGACTTTTTGGGATTGTCGCTTTCAACATCAATGCCGTTAAGTCTCAGCTTTGCCGCCCATTTATTCTGAACGGTTTCATAAGCATAAACATCTCGCCAGCTTGTTGCGGGCTTGAAAACCCTGTCGGTTTTTTCAAGGCAAACGGTTTTGGTCTCGGGAACGAATGTATTGTCGGGAGTCAGGAACATACAGCCCAAAAAGTCCTCGATGAAGCCGTAAACACCGTTTCTTGACCCTGCCTGCGTTGCTCCGCAAATTGTAATATTTTTGTCGCCGATTACGATTCTGTAGCCGTCGGAAATATCGCCGTTCGGACGTTCCGTTCCCAAAGCCGTGTCAATGCAGATGTTCCGAGCCGATGAATCAGCCTGACCTTCGGTTATGACCGGCAAAGCCGTGCCCGTCATTCTCTCAAATATATCTTGAAGCGTTTCGGCGGCTTCACGGAGAGATTCTGAGCAGTTGTCGGGAAGCACAACCGAAAAATCGGTTTTGCCGTTATCAAAAACGGTCAACTTGCCTTCACTTTTTTCGGAAAGGCTTTTCATCTGCAAGGCTTCAAGCGGAAGAATTTCAAATTCAATCGGCTCAACGGCCTTTTTGCCCGCCGCATAAGCGCAAACGATGTTTGAAGCGGAAATTGCAAGCGCCGTAACAGACGCAATAGCTTTTTTCAAATGTTTCATTTTTTTAATCCTTTCATCAAAAGAATACTGTTAACAGTATAAATTGCAAATTCAATTCCGTCAATATGTTTAATGATTTTTGGAAAAAGTTTTATAATTGCTTGACATTTTAAAAGCGGTGTGATAGATTAATAAAAAATCGAAAGGGATTATTATGGCTTTAACATTTATTCTCAATAAGGACGACGACAGATAGCGCTTGGCCTTGACTTTTTGTCACGGGTGCAAGCGCTTAAAGTGTTGTGCCTGTGCGAAAATAAATGTTTAATCATTTTTGCATCGGTTCAACGGAGCCGATGCTTTTTTTATTTTGAAAGGTTGTGTTAATATGCGGAATACAGATTATTCCGAAGCCGATTTCCGTTGCAGTTCTGGTTAATAATGCAACGGAGGTAAACAAATGAAAACTGTTAATACTGAAATCAAATCAAATTATATTGAAGCCGACGAGGTTTCAAAGTATATCGGTGAAGTAATAAAAGTTCACGGAATCATCTATAAAATCAGAAAAATGTCGGGCTTTGCATTTGTTCTTCTCAAATCAAAAGGAACAATTATTCAATGCGTTTATTCCCCCGATTGGTCTGATTTTTCGCTCTCGGAAATCGGAGAAAACGATTCCGTTGAATTTAAGGGAATAATTGTTTCCGATGAAAGAAGCAAAAGCGGCGGTGAATTAAGAATTTTATCTTATAAAATGCTTTCAAAATGTAATTTTGAGCCGCCAATCGTTATTAACAACAAGGAATTGGCCGCATCGCCCGACACCGTTCTTGACTATCGCCCGATTACCCTGCGCAACGAAAAAGAAACGGCTGTTTTTAAGATTCAGGCGGAAATCTGCAAAGCTATACGCCAATTTTTAGACGAAAACCGTTTTACCGAAATTCACACCCCGAAGCTTGTTTCTGGCAGTGCAGAGGGCGGAGCAAATGTATTCAGGCTTGACTATTTCGGCAAAGAAGCCTTTCTCGCCCAAAGCCCGCAGTTTTATAAGCAAATCATGGTCGGAGTTTTTGAAAGAGTTTATGAAATTGCGCCCGTTTTCCGTGCCGAAAAGCACGACACCTCACGGCATATCAATGAATACACAAGCGTTGACATCGAAATGGGCTTTATTGAGAATTATGAGGAGCTTATGAGCCTTGAAGCGGCAATGCTCAAAAATGTTTTTGAAGCAATAAAAGTTTGCTGTGAATATGAGCTTTCGCTGTTAAATGCAAAAGTGCCGGAGATATCGGAAATCCCGGTTATTGATTTTTCCGGCGCAAAAGAGCTTGTATCAAAAACCTTTTCAAGGCCGATTACCGATGAAAACGATTTTGATCCCGAGGAAGAAAAGCTTCTGAGCAGAATTATAAGCAAAGAAACGGGAAGCGATTTTGTTTTTGTTACTGAATACAAGTCGAAAAAACGGCCGTTTTACACAATGGACTGCCCGGATAATCCGAGCGTTACCGAAAGCTTCGACTTGATTTTCAGAGGATTGGAGATAACGACGGGCGGCAAAAGAATAAATGAATATGAACAGCAGACAGAAAAAATGAAAATTCGTGGAATGAATCCCGATGATTTTTCAAGCTATCTGACGGCTCATAAATACGGCTTACCGCCGCACGGAGGAATGGGAATAGGTCTTGAACGGCTGACGGCTCAGCTTTTAGGGTTTGAGAATATCAGAAAAGCAACTCTGTTCCCGAGAGATGTCAAGAGAATAAACCCGTAAAAAAAGAGGTGCGAGCCAAAGCGGTTCGCACCTTTT
>JBJEQC010000165.1:0-3123 GCA_051881555.1 Acutalibacteraceae bacterium | reverse complement strand
CCCGCAGATAAGCTCGGAAATCAGAAAAAGCTACAGCAAATATTTTGACAGAAAAGCGTCAAAATCGCTTTCCGCTCTTAATCCCGATGATTATGTTGAAGGCCTTGATTTGCAAATGATGTACCGAGAGATGTATTGGGCGGCGGAGGGTTATCTTTGGGAAATGCTCCAAAAAGGTGAACCCGATGCGGCGCAAATGGAAAAGGATTTTAAACAGCTTCTGACATTTTGGAAATCGGTTTACGCTAAGAAGGAGGAATCAAAATGAATGCTGTATCAACTCACAATCTGACTAAATATTACGGCAAATCACGGGGAATAGTCGATGTCAGTCTTTCGGTTGAGCAGGGCGACTTTTTCGGCTTTATCGGCCCTAACGGCGCAGGAAAAAGCACGACTATCAGAACACTGCTTGGGCTGATTTCACCGACAGGCGGTTCTGCGGAGATATTCGGCAGGAATATTTCCGAAAACAGAACGGAAATTCTTTCGGATATCGGATATCTCCCCTCTGAAACTCTGTTTTACGGTGGAATGAGGATAAAAGATATTCTCCGTCTTTCGGCAGACTTGAGGAAGAAGGACTGCGCGAAGGAAGCAAAAAAGCTCTGCGAACGCCTTGAGGTTGATACTTCAAAAAAAATTGATGAGTTATCGCTCGGCAACAGAAAGAAGGTCGGCATTGTCTGTGCGTTACAGCATAAGCCGAAGCTGTATATTCTTGATGAACCGACAAGCGGGCTTGACCCTCTTATGCAAAGAGAATTCTTTTCTCTGCTGAAAGAGCGAAACAATGAGGGCGCAACCGTTTTTCTTTCTTCACATATTCTTTCCGAGATACAGCAGCATTGCAAGCACGCCGCCGTTATCAGGGACGGCAAAATTCTTGTCAGCGACAGCATTGAGAACCTCAGCCACACGGGAGCAAAGCGGGTTACATTGAGCGGTATCGACAAGCCGCCCGAAATCCCCGATATCAGAGATATCACTTCATCGGGGAATTCCGTCAGCTTTCT
This sequence comes from Acutalibacteraceae bacterium, assembly GCA_051881555.1. GTDB lineage: Bacteria > Bacillota > Clostridia > Oscillospirales > Acutalibacteraceae > CAG-177. The sequence continues at coordinate 2,107 of JBJEQC010000165.1, read as the reverse complement.
TTACGGCGGAAAGCCTGATATTTTGCTTAAAGCTCTCTCAGCGCTTCCGATATCCGATTTTACGGTCTCGGAGCCTAATCTTGAAGAAGTGTTTATGCATTTTTATGCAAAGGAGGGAAACGGCAATGACAGTCTTTAAACATGAGCTGAAACAGGGCAAAATATCTTTGCTCATATGGTCGGTTTCAATTGCTTTTATGATTTGCATTTGCGTTCTGATTTATCCCGAAATGGCAACGCAAATGGGCGATGTCGGGGCAATGTTTGCGGATATGGGCGGATTTTCTCAGGCATTCGGAATGGATAAAATAAACTTCGGCGAATTTATCGGCTTTTTCGGCGTTGAATGCGGCAACATTCTCGGCTTGGGCGGAGCTTTTTTCGCCGCTCTGCTCGGAATATCTGCCCTGGCAAAAGAAGAAAAAGAGCATACTGCCGAATTTTTGCTGACCCATCCTATTTCAAGAGGAAAAATACTTTTTGAAAAGCTGTGTGCAATTTTTGCTCAGATAACGGCTTTGAACGCAATCTGCGTTGCCGCAACTGCGCTGTCAATTGCCGCTATCGGCGAAAAAGTGCCGATAAAAACCGTCTCTCTGCTTTTCTTATCATATTATATCATGCAGCTTGAGATTGCAGGCTTAACATTCGGAATTTCCGCATTTATCAGCCGCGGCGGCATCGGAATCGGGCTCGGTCTTGCAACCGTATTCTATTTTATGAATATAATATCCAACCTCTCGGAAAAAGCGGATTTTTTGAAGTATTTAACGCCTTTCGGTTATACCGACGGTTCTGAAATTATAGCAGAAAACGCAATTGATATCAAATTTCTTTCTGCTGGAGTCGCCCTGATCGCCGTAGGAGTAACAGTCGGGTTCATTAAATACACCAAAAAGGACATCAAATAAGATAAATTAAACTCTTTATAACAAACTGATAATAACAGCTTGCATTGAGCAATCAAAGCTCTTGCAAGCTGTATTTTTATCCGTTTTTTTGATTATATTTATTAAATTTTTATAAGGATTTATGTGAAAAATTGTAAAAATTCATTTGCTTGACCGTTTACAAATCTGAATTTTTTTGATAGAATATGCATATATCATTCAAGAAAACGGAGGTGTAAGACTTGGAGGATTCGAGAAACTTTTCGTTTTTTTCAAACAGAAAAAACATTGAGCTTGATTCTGCAACCGTTCTTTATGTTATCGTAAGAGGAAAAAAAGCAGAAGTTCACACCTGCGACGGCAAAATATATGATACAAGATGTCCGATTTCCGAGCTTGAAGAAAAGCTCGGTAAAGGCTTCATCAAGGTGCACAGAGGCTGCATAGTTTCCGTAATGGCAGTTCACGATATAACAGAAAAAATCAACCTTAGCAACGGGGAATCAATCGACTATTCTGCCCGCAGAAAAAATGAGATTGTCGGCCTCATCCGTTCCGAGAAGCAAAGTATCATCAACAGCTTTGACAGCGAAGGAATCCCGAAAACCCCGGAAGAATATCACCGCCATTACATCAGCTTTGACAGCCTGCCGTTCGCATTCACCGATATTGAAATGATTTTCAACGAAAAGAGCCATGCGGTTGATTGGATATTCAGATACGGCAATCCCGCCCTTGCAAAGCTCGAAAATACTCCGCTTGAAAAGCTGATCGGCCGTTCTTTCGGCAGTCTTTTCAGCAACATGGATTCAAAATGGCTCCGCAGCTATGAGCGTGCGGCGCTTTACGGCGAAACGCTTGAAATGATTGACTACAGCCCCGAAATTGACAAGAACATAAAAATTTTATGCTTCCCCACCTTTAAAGGTCATTGCGGCTGTATTCTTTTTGATATAACCGAGATTGAATTCATCAAAAACGGCAATGAAGCCGAAAAAGCTTTGAGTTATTATCTTAACACAAAGCCCGAATAAACAGATAATCTATAAAAATGCGTTTCACGCCGTTTTAATGTCATTTTTTTGAGATATTTATTGACAAGATATTAGTTTTGTTATATTATTTATATAAATTATTAAGGAGGTATACCGATATGCGTATTAAAATCAAATCCAAAAAGCTTTTGAGCTTACTGCTCTGCTTCACCATGCTCCTCG
>JBJEQC010000164.1:6059-13655 GCA_051881555.1 Acutalibacteraceae bacterium | reverse complement strand
TAGCCGTCCTTGCTCAGCTGCATGGCAATGGTAAGACCTGTCTGACCGCCGAGACCTGCAAGCAGGCTGTCGGGGCGTTCTTTTTCAATGATTCTCTTAACGGTTTCGGCTGTGAGCGGTTCAAGATAGATTTCATCCGCAAGAGCCTTGTCCGTCATTATTGTTGCAGGGTTTGAGTTAACAAGAACAACATCCAGGCCTGCGTCTTTGAGTACACGGCATGCCTGAGTTCCCGCATAGTCAAATTCGGCGGCCTGTCCGATAACAATGGGACCTGAGCCGATTACCATGACTTTTTTAATGTCTTTGTTGATTGGCATATTTTAACCTCCCTGTATTTTTCTGTATAATCAATCTTTAAGAAGCTTGACAAGAACCGCTTTCTGAGCGTGAAGTCTGTTTTCGGCTTCTTCAAATATTTCTTTTGCGTGTTCTTCAAATACCTTTGCCGTGATTTCCTCCTCACGGTGAGCAGGCAGACAATGCAGAACGATTGCATCGGGCTTTGCAACAGCCATTACGCTGTCATTAATCTGATAGCCTGCAAAGATTTTCTTTCTGCGCTCAGCTTCGCTCTCCTGACCCATTGAAGCCCAGACATCGGTATAGAGCACATCGGCGTCCTTGGCGGCTTCATAAATATCGGAAGTGCATTTGAAATCGCCGTTTTCGCTTGCCCATTTCATGATTTCAGGGTCGGGCTGATGGCTGTCGGGGCAGCCGATGCTGACGGACATGCCCATTTTGATGCCGCCGACAATAAGCGAGTTTGCCATGTTGTTGCCGTCGCCTATGTAGCAGAATTTGTTGCCCTTGATTGAGCCTTTTATTTCACGGATGGTCATGAGGTCTGCAAGAACCTGGCAGGGATGGCAATAATCGGTGAGGCCGTTGATGATGGGAATATTACCGTATTCGGCGAGCGTTTCAACATCGCTCTGTTTAAAGGTTCTGATCATGATTCCGTCAAGGTAGCCCGAAAGAACTCTTGCGGTGTCCTTAACGGGTTCGCCTCTGCCGAGCTGGATATCATGAGAGCTGAGGAACAGAGCGGTTCCGCCGAGGTCATACATACCGACCTCAAAGGAAACTCTTGTTCTCGTTGAGGATTTAAGGAAAATCATACCGAGGGTTTTGCCCTTGAGCAGGTGATGCTCAATGCCGTGCTTTTTTTCATACTTGAGCTGGTCGGCGAGATTGAGAATCTCATTGATTTCGTTTGTGCTCAGATCCATGAGCTTCAATAAGTGTTTCATATATTCCTCCATGAAATTATTTACAAATTATGCATATATTTTGAATAATTATACACAAAATGATTTTATATGTCAACATCAAAGTGCATATATATTCGCATTAAAAACATTGAAGTTTAGACTTTTCCGACAATTTTCTTTAATTTATTATTATACAATATTATTCTGTCGATTTTATTCTTAATAGTAATATTGAAAAACTATTCCGAAAAAAACGCCGTTCAAAAAATGAACGGCGAAAAAATCAAATATAAAATGAATCAATAAATGAAAGAACGGCAAAGCCCGCCGCTCCGAAAGAGCAGCAGTTTTTTGCAAAATAGTTTTTGACCGTTCTTTTTTTCATTGATTATCACCTGTGAATTCAATTAATGAGAAATTCTGTTCCTGCGAGAATCCAAGCACATTAAACAACACAAGCACTCTGACGTATTCCGAGGGGTTGATTTCCTTAATTTGGCTCAGCGAACAGTAGCGGGGGTCGATAACGGTAATTTCTTCAAAATGCTCCGCAATCAGCGGAATAAATTCATTTGCGTAGCTGTCTTTGATTATAAGAAGCTTTTGCCCGTTTCGGTTAGTGTTGTTTTTAACGGAGCAGACTCCGTAATTGCCGCCGAGAAAATAAAGAAACTTGTCTTTCTGACTCAGGTATTCGTCAAAATATAGTGAATCATACTCTTTATCCTTGACGGTGAGCGTAAAATCGGTTCCGGTGCGGTAAACGCTGATTGAATCGGGAATTATTTTTTCGTTAAGCGTTTTTGAATATAGAGTTCCCTTAAATCCGTCGGTTACGGTCTCAATGCTGAAAGCGGATTCAGGCAGGGGAGTGTAACCGAGCTTTTGACCTGCGGCGGTATATGCCGCAAAGGCTGAGAACGAAGTCCAATGATGGTCGGTTCGGTAATAAGCGTATTCTGTTTCTGCAATTTCCCGGGAAACATCAATCACATCAATTCCGCTCAGTTTCCCGATGCAGTAACTATTATACTCCGTTTCGTCCTGAACATCAAGATATTTCGGCAGTTTATTTTTTAACATTTCCTGAGCAGTCGGCACAAGCATAAAATCAAAGGGAGTATCGGTATAGCGTGATTTGAGATTGTTGAGAGCTGAAATGTTTCTGTCGGTCAGAGTATAGTCAACATTCCTGAATGTCTGAAAAAGATTTCCGTCAATCTCAAAAACGCCGTTTATTTCATCTTTGCCGATTGATTTGTCAAGCTTGTTTTTGATTTTGATAAATTGCTCTCTCAGCACAAAATGGTCTGAAAAATATGCGCTGACGCCTTTCATAAAACTTCGGTTTTTGTAGCTCTGAAAGCTGAGCGTCGGAAACTCGGCAAGCGTTTTGTTCTCATTATAGCTTACTGTTTCCTTTTCACCGAACAGAGTGAAAGCGGGAATTATTATAATGATCAGAAAAAAGAGAACTGTTCTCAAAACTTTCGTTTTCATGTCTGCTCCTAAAAATTGAAATAAAGAAACGGGTTATATGATGCGTCAACAAGATATGCAATGCAGGCGGTTAAACCCGCTCCCTCTCCGACAATTGCAATGATTTCGCCGTAATTCTTTTTGCTTTTTAATTCCTTGCATATTCTGAGCGGTAAGCCCGTTGAAATTATTGCGGCGGCAATGAGAGTTATTGCATAATTATGAATCGCATTGAGCGTGAATGTATCAAACAGCGAACCCGCCGAGCCGAACATTGCGCCGATAAATGAAAGCTCTTCGGCAGGTGAGCTTATCTCAAAAATAACCCATCCTATAACTACTGCCAGCAAAGTATATAGATGTTTAAAAAACGAGGGGAACTTTTTAAGCAGAGAGGCAAACACAAATTTTTCAAGTATCAGAATCACTCCGTAATAAAGACCCCATATAATGAAATTCCAGCTTGCTCCGTGCCACATTCCGGTTAAAAACCAAACAATTAGCAGATTTAAAACCGTTCTGCCCTTGCCCTTTCGGCTTCCGCCGAGCGGGAAATAAACATAGCTTTTGAACCAGCCGCCGAGGGTCATATGCCATCTGCGCCAAAACTCCGATACGCTCGATGAATTGTAGGGATAATCGAAGTTCTTCGGAAAATTGAAGCCGAGCATTTTACCGAGACCGATTGCCATATCGCTGTAGCCCGAAAAATCAAAATAAATCTGAAGCGTAAAGGCTATTATGCCGAGCCATGCGGTTAAAGCGGGCAAAGAGGAATAATTCATCGCTTTAATCTCCGTCCAAAGCTCGCCGACTGAGTTTGCAATAAGAATCTTTTTGCAAAGACCGCAGATGAAAACTGAAATTCCGTCGCTGATTGCTTCAAAATTTATTTTTCTGTATTCAAGCTCTCTTGCGACATCTTCATACCGAACTATGGGGCCTGCAACGATTTGCGGGAACATGGTAACAAACGCCGCAAAGTTGATAAAGCTCTTTTGAACTTTAATATTTCTTCTGTAAAGATCAATGGTGTAAGACATTGATTGAAAAGTGAAAAAGCTGATTCCGATAGGCAGGGGAAGATTGGGATTATGAAGCGAAAGTCCGAAAGAATTCAGCGTTTCAACAAAGAATCCGCTGTATTTGAAAACGCCGAGCAGAGAAAGGTTCATTATAATTGACACAATCAGGCAAAGCTTTCTGACAGAGTCTCTGCCGTCATATTTATCCATTATTCTGCCTGCGGTGTAATCAATCAATGTTGATATGACCATTATAACAACATAAACCGGCTCGCCCCATGAATAAAAGAGCAAGCCGGTTAAAAATAATACACTGTTTTTAAACCTGAACGGAACCGCATAATAAAGCAGTAACGCAACAGGCAGAAACATAAACAGAAATACGGGCTCAGAAAAAACCATAAATATAAGTCTCCGAAAAGATTTTATTTATTTGATGCGCTGTCGGTAACGCCTTGAACAGCGTCGGGATTTTCGCATATGCAAATGATAACTGTATTTCCTTTTGTGATAACCGAGGCAGAATCAATCTTGGGAACTTGGTCGGGTCCGTAGCTTGCGTAGCCTTCACGGAGATAGTCAATTCTTGCCTGAACGGCATCGGCAACCATCTGTCTTGCCGAATCGTCAACGCAATTGAAAACCGCTATTTCATCGGCTGTTGCACTGCTTCCTGCATAAAATGCAGCCTTTGTGCAGAGCGAAGAATCAATTCCGTAAATTGAATATGCCGCTTCCTGCGTGCTCTTTTCAAGCTCCTCGCCGAACTGAAGCTCTGAATTTAATGCGTCTGCAATGATATCGGCGTCATAATTTCCGCCGTCCTTTGTGCATCCGAAAAAGGTCAATGCCATAACTGCGGCAATGAATACCGCCCAAATCTTTCTCATATTTTGTCTCCCCGATAGCTTATGAATTTTCAATCAGATAATTTAACCAGATTTCACAGTATTTTTTCTTGAGATGAATTCCGTCGCTTGCCGCTTCGGGCGGTAAAGCCCCGTCGCTGCCCCTCATTGCTTCAGCAGGAGCAATATAGTGAACTCCTTTGTCTGCCGCAAGCTTTTCAATTTTTTTGTTGAGATTGTTAATCGCCGTGTTGTTACAGCCGTAGTTGTTTTCGTCAGATGCTTTTTTGCTTATCGGAAGAATTGACTGAAGATATATCTCGGCTTCGGGAACTCTTTCGTGAACCGCGTCAACAACCTTTGCATATCTTCTGATAAATTCATCCGTGTTAGGCCATCCGCATTCATTGTCGCCGAACATAAGATATATTTTCTCAAAATGCTTGCCGTTCAGCTCGTCAATGACGGGAACATTGCTCCCGGAAACTGATTTCGTGAACACCGTGTCAACATTAAGGCCGACAACGGCATAAACATTTTCAACAAGTCCGTAATTTTTGCAGTCAAGAACTCTTGAATTTCCAACGAAAGCACAGTTGTCAAAGTAGCTGTAATCGCCTTTGGCGGGAGCGGTTGTTGCCTTTGCTGTGGTCTTAAGTTCGGGATAAGTCCACGGCAGAGTAAACAGCTTTGTTGAAGAATGCTCCGTCACCTTGCTTTGAGCAGTTGAGGGAGCTTTTGTCGTTGATTTTTTGGTGGTCTCAGCCTTTTCCGAAGTCTCGGCGGCGGTTGAATCGGTTTCTGCAATTTTTGATGTTTCAATTGTTGTTGAACCGACAGTTGAAGCGGCTTTCGTGCTTGAAAAATGAGTTAAACCCGACGAAGTGCTTTCGGCTGCCGATATCGAATCGGGAGAAAGAAATTTAATTCCTGCAAAACATGCAACGCCGACAATTATTATTCCGCATATTAAATATATGACCTTGGTGAATGATTTATTATTCATGAGCAGTATGCTCTCCTTAATATGAATTCAGTATTTATTATTTTACATTAAGTGCAAAAATAAATCAATGTATATTTAGTTACAGATTAATAACAAATTATTACATTTTTAATTGAAAATCACCAAATTATATGACTAAATTATTAATGAATTCCCAATTGAGCAACATAGCAAAAAAATCGGCAGAGCCGAAAAACTCTGCCGAAATTAATTGTTATTCTTTTGGGCAATGATTTGTTGCAACAATATCTATTCCCGTGTCAAGAATATTCTCAACAAGTACATCTCCGAGAGTTACGGGTGCTTTGACCTCAACCTCCGAAATCTTCTTCATACAGTCGAATATTTTCTCTTTGGGAATTGCTCCTGCGGATTTACAGGGAACTACATTGTGAACACCGCCGCTGACCTTAACCGTTGTCGCAAGGCTTCTGACGGGATGAGTGCATTCCGTTCTTGCGTAAGCGTCACCACGTTTGCAGGTGTTGCCGGTGACGGATATTATATCGCCGCTGTCGCTGAGCTCAACTGTAATTCCGCAGCCCATGGGGCAGGCGACGCAAATTATATTTTTCTGCATAAATCACACCTCCACCGATATTTCAAGCTTACCGCCCTCGGAGAACTTCTTGAGCATATCGTTTTTGATAACGACATTCTCCATTTCTCCCGGAGCAAGGCGGGGACGCTTCTTGCTGATGATTTCTTCGCCGTTATATTTTACAACGGTTTTGGCGTTTTTATAAACCTCACCGACTCTGAAATAAAGCTTGACATCGCCCTCGTTTTTGATGTTTATTTTCTGAGGAACGATATAGCGAACGCCGTTAACGCCCTTTGCCGTTATGTATTCGGGTTCTTCGGATTTGCCGAGAACATAGCGAGCCGCTCCTTCACCGGCGGTCTGACTTTCAAGAGTTACATAATCAACAAGGTCATGAACATGAAGAACATTTCCGCAAGCAAAAACGCCTTTGTGAGAGGTTTCTCTGTATTCGTTGACTACTGCGCCGTTTGTTACGGGGTCAAGCTCAATTCCGACAGCTCTTGTCAGCTCGTTTTCGGGGATAAGACCGACTGAGAGCAGGAGAGTGTCGCATTCAATATATTCTTCTGTTCCCTTAATCGGCTTTCTGTTTTCGTCAACATTGGCGATTGTAACGCCCTCAACCCTGTCTTTGCCGTGAATGTCAATAACCGTGCAGCTGAGTCTGAGAGGAATATTGAAATCGTTAAGGCATTGAACGATGTTTCTTGTAAGTCCGCTTGAATAGGGCATAAGCTCGCAAACCGTTTTGACTTCTGCACCCTCAAGCGTCATGCGGCGGGCCATGATAAGGCCGATATCGCCTGAACCGAGAATGACAACCTTTTTGCCGGGCATATAGCCGTCAATGTTGACATATTTCTGAGCAGTTCCTGCGGTCATAATGCCGGAGCATCTTGAACCCGCAATGTTGAGCGCACCTCTGGGTCTTTCACGGCAGCCCATGGCAAGAATAACGGCCTTTGCCTGAATTTCAAGCAGTCCGTCCTCTTTGTTGACTGCATAAACAACATTATCCTGAGTGATTTCAAGAGCCATGGTGTCGGTTTTGTATTCGATTTCTTTTTCGTTAACGAGTTTTATAAATCTGTCGGCGTATTCGGGGCCTGAAAGCTCCTCGCCGAAGTAATGGAGACCGAAGCCTGTGTGAATGCACTGTTCAAGAATACCGCCGAGAGTTTCGGCTCTTTCAAGAATCAGAATGCTTTCAACTCCGCATTCACGGGCTTTGAGCGCCGCAGCCATTCCGGCGGGGCCGCCTCCGATAACAACTATATCATAATTAAGCATATTCTCCGCCTCACTTTGTTCTGTCATAAAGTATTTTGGAATCGCCGCCGAATTTGGTTATTTCGTTGATTTCAACGCCAAGCTCACGGGCAAGCAGTTCAACAACCTTTGAACCGCAGAAGCCGCCCTGGCATCTGCCCATGCCGGCTCTTGTTCTGCGCTTAACGCCGTCAACATCTCTTGC
>JBJEQC010000164.1:0-5959 GCA_051881555.1 Acutalibacteraceae bacterium | reverse complement strand
GGATTCTTTTCGCTCGGCTCGATGATGAAATCGTCTCTGTCGCAATGAGCTCTGAGACCTGCAAAAGAAGTGATAACTTCTCTTGTGCCGAGAACGGGAATTGATTTTCTTGCAGTTTGGAGAATTCCGCTCAAGCCCTCGGAGGTTGTTGAAACATCGGTTTTATCTTCAATATCAAGTGCGCTCGGGCCGATTAACAGGTTGCCGTCAACCGTGGGAGTGACAAGAACGCCCTTGCCCATCTTTGAGGGGCATTGGAAAATCGTGTGCTTTGCGAGGCCGCCGATTGATTTGTCGCAAAGCATATATTCGCCCTTCCTCGGAACGGTATGAATCGAATCATCGCCGATAAGTGCGGCAATTTCGTCGCAGAAAACGCCTGCGGCATTAATGACAAATTTTGAGGTTATTTCCGTTTCGCCGTTTGAAAGAGTAAAAGCATCGCCGTTGAAATCAATTTTCCTAACTGCAAAATTGCGGATGAAATCCGTGCCGTTGACAACAGCGTTTTCAACCGATGCAACGGTCAGCTCATAGGGGCAGACAATTCCTGCCGTCGGAGCCCAGAGAGCCGCTTTTGCCTCGGGACTGATGGCGGGTTCCGCTTCACGGAGTTTTTCAGCATTATAGATTTCAAGACCCGGAACGCCGTTCTTTTTTCCTCTCTCAAGAAGCTCGTCAAGCACTTCAACTTCTTCGTCTGAGAATGCGACGACAAGCGAACCGATGGGCTTAAAGGGAACGCTGAGCTCTTTGCATAAATCAGGCATAAGAGCTGTGCCCTCAACATTAAGCTTTGCCTTCAGAGTGCCGGGTTTTGCGTCAAATCCCGCATGAACGATGGCGCTGTTGGCTTTTGAGGTACCCATTGCCATGTCGTTGCACTTTTCGAGAAGCGCAATTTTCAAATTGTATCGGCTCAGCTCACGGGCAATCAGAGACCCGACAACGCCTGCGCCGACAACGGCAACATCGTATTTCATTAATAAAACCTCCGTCAAAATAATTTACCGAATAAAGTATATCATATCATTTTAATTAACACAATATAAAATTCAGACAAATTGAGCTATTTGTCGGAATTTTTTTGATAATATTTTCATTACTGTTTTTCCGATGCAAAAATTATGTCCTGTAAATATTGACAAAATTTTCATTTTAAGGCACAATATATAGTAAATTAAATCGAGAGGAACTGATAAATATGATGACCGACATTGAAATAGCTCAGTCCGTTCAGATGAAGCCGATAACGGAAATCGCAGAATCAGCGGGAATTGATGAAAAGTATCTTGAGCAGTACGGCAAATATAAGGCAAAAGTTGATTTGTCTTTGCTTAAAGAGAGCAAGAATGAGGACGGCAAGCTTGTTCTTGTTACGGCAATTACTCCCACTCCCGCAGGAGAGGGCAAGACAACAACCACAATCGGTCTTGCCGACGGCCTTAAGAGAATCGGCAAAAATGTTATGGTTGCTCTGAGAGAGCCTTCGCTCGGACCCGTATTCGGAATCAAAGGCGGTGCGGCAGGCGGCGGCTACGCTCAGGTTGTTCCCATGGAAGATATAAATCTTCATTTTACGGGCGATTTTCATGCAATCGGAGCGGCAAACAATCTTCTTGCCGCCATGCTTGATAACCATATTTATCAGGGAAATTCACTTAATATAGACCCGAGAAGAATCACATGGAAGCGCTGTGTTGACATGAACGACAGACAGCTTCGTTTTGTAACCGACGGCCTCGGCGGCAGAGTTAACGGAGTTCCGAGAGAAGACGGCTACGACATTACCGTTGCTTCTGAGATTATGGCTGTACTTTGCCTTTCAACATCGATTACCGACCTTAAAGAAAGACTTTCAAGAATTATTGTCGGCTATACCTATGATGAAAAGCCCGTTACTGCGGGTCAGCTTAATGCGGCGGGTGCAATGACTGCTCTGCTCAAAGATGCGTTAAAGCCCAATCTTGTTCAGACTCTTGAAGGCACTCCCGCTTTGGTTCACGGCGGACCTTTTGCGAACATTGCCCATGGCTGTAACTCGGTTATGGCAACAAAGCTTGCAATGAAGCTCGGCGATTATGCAATAACGGAAGCAGGCTTCGGCGCAGATCTCGGAGCAGAAAAATTCCTTGATATCAAGTGCCGTTATGCGGGTCTTACTCCGAGCGCAGTTGTTGTTGTTGCAACAATCCGTGCGCTCAAAATGCATGGCGGAGTTCCCAAAACCGAGCTTGGCTCCGAGAATCTCGAAGCGCTTGAAAAGGGTATTCCCAATCTTCTGCGCCATGTGTCAAATATCAAGAATATTTATAAGCTCCCGAGCATTGTTGCGGTTAACCGCTTCCCGACCGACACAGATGCAGAGGTTAATCTTATTATCGAAAAATGCAAAGAACTCGGCGTTAATGTTGTGCTCTCAAATGTCTGGGCAGAGGGCGGCAAAGGCGGCGTTGAGCTTGCGGAAGAAGTTGTCCGCCTTTGTGAACAGCCGAATGATTTCACCTATTCATATGAGCTTGACGGCTCAATCGAGGATAAGATTGAAGCGATAGTCAAAAAGGTATACGGCGGCAGAGGAATCAGCGTTCTTCCTGCGGCAAAGAAGCAGATTGCTGCTCTTGAAGCAATGGGATATTCAAATCTTCCCGTCTGCATTGCCAAAACGCAGTACAGTTTCTCGGACGATCCGACGAAGCTCGGTGCACCCGAGAATTTCACCGTTACCGTTAAGAACGTAAAAATTTCCGCAGGTGCAGGGTTTATTGTTGTGCTGACGGGTGATATCATGACAATGCCCGGATTGCCTAAGGTTCCTGCGGCTGAAAGAATCGATGTTGACGAAAACGGAAAGATAAGCGGCTTGTTCTGATATTTATTTCGGAGGCTTGTTAATATGGCAAACAAAAACGGAATACTTTATGCAGAGCCGACGGTATGCGCCGTTGAAGATTATTATATTATCGCCGTTCCCGTCAGAAAAAAGGTTCTGATGCATGTTGAAATCGGCGGTAAAAAGTTCTTTAATCATTCAAACGGCGTCAGAGTCAGCGATACCTGCGTTCAGATGTTCAGAGTGCCGTCTGCGCTTCTTAATGAAAATAAGGAATATAAAATAATATTCAAACAGGTTTTTAAGCGCCTTGCATATTTTGTTTCCACGGGTGAAGAACAGGCTTTTACTTATAAATTCAAGCCCTTGGAGAAAACCGAAAACATCAATATTTGCCATATTTCCGATACTCACGGTCAGAGAAAAGCTCCGTTCGGCTGTGGCTCTTATTTCGGTGATGACCTTGATTTGCTCATCCTTAACGGAGATATTTCAAGCTCAACCGAAAAGATGAGTCAGGTTATTCTCCCTTATCAGATTGCTTCCGACATTACCAAGGGTGAAATTCCCGTTATTATTTCAAGGGGCAATCACGACTTAAGGGGCAAAAATGCCGAGAAGCTCGACAAATTACTGCCGACCGCAAACGGAAAATCATATTATACCGTTTCGCTCGGAGAAATCAGCTTTTTGGTTACCGACTGCGGCGAAGATAAGGTTGATGAACACCGTGAATATTGGGGAACGGCGGCGTATCACGGCTTCAGAGAAGAAGAAACGGAGTTTATCCGTTCCGTTACCGAAAAGGCAGATTTTTCAAATAAGAAGTACCGTTTTGTTATTTCTCATATTCCTTTTCCGATAAGAAATACCGATCCTTGGGGCAGAGATAAGGCACCGTTTGATATTGAAAATGATATATATGATGAATGGACGGCGCTTGTTAACAAATACTTTAAGCCTCAGTTCTTTTTCGGCGGGCATTATCATGAGACCGAAATTGTCCGACAGGATTCGGAGAGAAACACAAGAAAGGTTTGCTGTGACATATTGCTCGGCTCAAAGCCCGAGGGAAAAACCGATTTTATCTGCACTTGCGTAACCGTCAACAAAGACGGATGTTCAATCCGCTTCGTTGATAAAAACGGCAAAGTTATAAATGAAAGCTTTTCAAAGTATTAATAAAAAAATGTCCTCAATCCGTTTGACTTCGGGTTGAGGACAAATTATTTAAAGCTTAATCTGACTTAACACTTTTCCTATTTTATCGTGAATTACAAGCCCGAATTCTGAATCCCTTTCGGTAGCGTCTTTGTTAATCAGAACCAGCTTGCTTCCTCTGAAATATCTGATGAACCCTGCGGCAGGGTAGACGGTCAGTGATGTTCCCGCAACAATAAGCATATCAGCCCGTTCAATTGCATCGACAGCACCCGAAATGACATCTTCGTTAAGCGGTTCTTCATACAGAACGACATCGGGTTTGACCGTTCCACCGCATTCGCATTTCGGAATGCCGTCCGATTCATAAACAAAGTCAAAACCGTGAAATTTGCCGCATTTCATACAGTAATTTCTTAATGCGGAGCCGTGAAGCTCATAAACGCATTTACTTCCCGCTTTCTGATGAAGTCCGTCAACATTCTGGGTTATTACCGCTTTAAGCTTTCCCGCTTTTTCAAGTTCGCAAAGCTTATAGTGTGCGGCGTTCGGTACCGAATCGGGATAACAGAGATATTTTCTGTAAAAATCATAAAATTCCGATGTGTGTTCATTAAAAAATGTTCTGCTGAGCACGGTTTCGGGCGGAACTCTGTAGTCCATCATATAGATTCCGTCGGCGGATCTGAAATCTTTAATCCCGCTTTCCGTCGATACGCCCGCTCCACCGAAAAATACGATATTTTCGCTTCCGTTAATCATTTCTGCAAGCTGATTGATTTTATCATTCATTTGTTTCACCTTACCATATTTATTGTAGTTAATAAAATTATAGCTATATCTGCGCTGAATTTCAATAAAAATTGCTTTTAAACACGAAATATTGATTTTTTGTTGCAATAATCATTATATAATGATATAATAACAAGTATATTATTCTGCGTTTATTATACGCCTGATGTGCAATACTATTTTTGTTTCATTTTGCAGAAAGGGCGTATATTAATGAAAAATAATAAAAATAACAAAAAGAGCAATTTTTTTCTTCCGACACCGCCTTGGCAGGCTCCCGATCTGAGCAGCAGCTCAGGCTCCGACGGCAATGAACCGTCTGCGCTCAGCGGCATTGTCGAAACGGGCTCAATAACGGTTCGCAAGGGAGACAGACTGATTCATTGTTTAACGATAATCGGTCAGATTGAGGGGCATTATATTCTCTCGGCTCAAAATAAGACGACGAAATATGAGCATGTCATTCCTCAGCTTGTTGCAATTGAGGAGAGCGACGAGGTTGACGGTTTGATTATGATTCTCAACACCGTCGGCGGCGATATTGAAGCGGGGCTTGCAATTGCCGAGCTTGTTTCGGGCATGACAACTCCGACGGTTTCTCTTGTTCTCGGCGGCGGTCATTCAATCGGTGTGCCTCTTGCAGTTTCTGCCGATCATTCTTTTATTACCCCCTCTGCGACAATGACAATTCATCCCGTCAGAATGAACGGCCTTGTGCTCGGTGTTCCCCAGACTCTGTCATATTTTGAACAGATGCAGGAGAGGATAGTCCGCTTTGTTTCCGATAATTCTGACATCAGCCCCGACAGATTCCGGGAAATGATGCTTGCAACGGGCGAGCTTGTTATGGATGTCGGAACGGTGCTTTCGGGCGAAGCAGCGGTTAAAGAAGGTCTTATTGATTCTCTCGGCAGTCTTTCCGATGCTCTTAACCGACTTTATGAATTGATTGAAGAAAAAGAAGATTCCGCCGAAAATGAAAAAACCGAAGATAAAACAGATAATAATATTCCGAAAGGATGAAATAAATGGCAAACACCCAAAATAATAAAAAATCAGGCACGCAAAAGAAAAAAACGCCGCAAAAAAGCAATTCTTCATCTAAATCCGCTTCACAAAATAAAGATAACAACAAAAAAGAATTATCGGATTTTGCCAAAAGACAAAAAGCGG
>JBJEQC010000163.1:0-3153 GCA_051881555.1 Acutalibacteraceae bacterium | reverse complement strand
TATCAACACCGACACCGACGATTATATGCATATCACCCTCACCGATGAGGACGATATCCCCGATGCGATAGGCAAGCTTCGGGTTATTTATCCGAATCTGATGAAGCTTGACTATGACAACAACCGCACCAGAAGCGGCGCAAAGCTTGATGTCATTGAAAATATTGAGCATCGTTCGCCGCTCGACCTGTTCTCGAAATTCTATGAAAAGCAGAATAATCAGCCCATGACGGGCGGGCAGTCGGAATTCATGGAATCGCTTATTGAGAGCATATGGGAGGATGAAAAATGAGACCGATAAAACTTATAATGTCGGCTTTCGGCCCGTATGCGGGCAGAACCGAGGTTGACTTTGAAAAGCTCGGCGCAAGCGGTCTTTACCTCATAACGGGCGACACGGGCGCAGGCAAGACAACGATTTTTGATGCAATCGCTTTTGCACTTTTCGGCGAGGCAAGCGGAGATCTGAGGGAATCTTCAATGCTCCGTTCAAAATATGCCGACCTTGACACTCCCACGGAGGTTGAGCTGAAGTTCCTTTACGGCGGCAAGGAATACGCCGTTAAACGCATTCCCGAACACGAACGTAAATCCAAAAAGGGCGGCGGAGTTACCGTTCAGAAAGCCGAAGCGGTGCTGACCTTCCCGGACGGCAAAGTCATAAGCAAAATCAAGGATGTCAACACGGCAATAACGGAAATTATCGGCGTTGACCGCAATCAGTTTTCACAGATTGCAATGATTGCTCAGGGCGATTTCAGAAAACTGCTGATTGCCGACACCAAGGAACGCCAAGAGATTTTCAGAAAGATATTCAAAACCGATCTCTACCGAATTTTGCAGGACAGAATAAAAAGCGAATATTCTCTTGTCAAAAATGAATATGAAGCCGCTCAGAGAAGCGTCAGGCAGTTTATCGGCGGAATACAGTGCGATGAAAACGATGTTCTGAGCATCGAAGCTTCAAAGGCGAAAAGCGAAGAAATGGCCGTTGAAGATGTTATTGAGTTAATTGAAAATATTCTTGAAAATGATAAAAAATCAGAATCCGAAACGGCAGAAAAACTGAACATAACCGAAAAAAAGCTTGAATCCGTAACGGGCATTCTTGCAAAATCGGATGAATTGATAAAAGCACGGTCCGAGCTTGATATTTCCGAGAAATCATACAGCCGAATGACGGCGGAATTTGAGGAAATCAGGCGTTCTCTTGAAATTGAAAAATCAAAAAAGCCCGAACATGAACGGGTGGCAAAGCAAATTGCGGTTATCGAGGCCGAAATTCCGAAATACGACGAATTAAACGCCAAAAGCGAGGAAGCGGAAACTCTCTCAAAGCAACTTCAAACGGCTGAAAAAGAGCTTGAGCGTTATATTGAAGCCGCAAAAGAGATATCCGATGACCTTGAAAAGATGAAAGAGGAGCAAAAAGCGCTTGCGAATGCGGGCGAGCAAAAAGAAAAGCTTTTCAGGGAAAAAGAACAGCTTGAAGCCCGCAAAACGGCGCTTGAAAAGCTTATCGGGAAGCTGACGGGGCTTGAATCCCTCAATAACAGCCTGAAAACGGCTCAGAACGCCTATCTTGCCGCCACAGGCAAGGCTGAAAATGCAAAAAGCGTTTACGAAATGAATTACAAAGCATTTCTCGACGAGCAGGCGGGAATTCTTGCGGAGAATTTAACAGACGGAGCCCCCTGCCCCGTCTGCGGCTCAACAGACCACCCGAAGCTCGCCCGAAAATCGGCTGCTGCTCCGACGGAAGCTGATGTCGACGCGGCAAAATCGGAATTTGACAAAGCGCAGAATTATGCCGCAGAGCTTAGCCGAAAGGCAGGCGAAATCAAGGGCGAAGTCAACGCTCAGCGTGAAGCCTCCGAAAAGCTTATATCGGAGCTTATAGGCGAATGCGTAATCACGGAAGCATCCTCTAAAGCAAAAGAAATCATCGCAGAAACTGCGGAAACTCTTAAAAAGCTTGACATTCAAATCGCTTCCGAGGAGAAAAACGCAAAACGCAAAGCGGAGCTTGACGAAAAGATACCCTTCTCCGAGAGCAGAATCAAAAAAGCGGAAGAAGTTACGGCGAAATGCAGGCAGGATATTTCCGCATTGACCGCGTCATATGCAGAAAAAGAAAAACAGCTGAAAGCACTTGCCGAAAGCCTTAAATTTGAGAGCAAATCAGCCGCATTAATGCAAAAATCCGCTCTTGAAACCGCTCTTTCATCAATGCGTGAAGCTCTTGAAAACTCCGAAAAAGCATTCGGCGAATCCGAGAAAAGCCTTACCGAGCTTGCGGGCAAAATAAAACAGCTCAAAAAGCAGTTATCGGATTCAGAGGCTGTTGACAGAGAAGCGGCAGAGGCCGAAAAATCCGTGCTTTTGCTTGAAAAAAACAAACTTTCAAAGCTGCAGAAGGATATCGGCGTTCGAATTGCGGTCAATACGGATTGTCTTAACAATATCAGGAAAAAATCCGATGAGCTTATTGAAATTGAAAAGAAAAAAATAAGTCTCAACGCTCTCAACAACACCGCCAACGGCAATATTTCGGGCAAAGAAAAAATCATGCTTGAAACCTATATTCAGATGACCTATTTTGACCGCATTATTTCCCGTGCAAATTCACGGCTGATGAAAATGTCGGGCGGTCAGTATGAGCTTAAGCGCAGCGAATCTGCCGACAGCAACCGCAGCCAGAGCGGGCTTGACCTTTCGGTTATCGACCACTATAACGGCACTGAAAGGAGCGTCAAAACCCTTTCGGGCGGTGAAAGCTTCAAGGCTGCGCTTTCGCTTGCTCTCGGTCTTTCCGAAGAAATTCAGTCATCTGCGGGCGGAATCAGGCTTGACACAATGTTTATTGACGAGGGCTTCGGCTCGCTCGACCCCGAATCGCTTTCTCAGGCTTTCGGAGCGCTTGCTGACCTGAGCAACGGCAACCGCCTTGTCGGCATCATCTCCCATGTTGCCGAGCTTAAAGAAAAGGTTGACAAGCAGATTATCATCACCAAAGAAAAAACAGGCGGAAGCAAAATCGAAATCTCCGTTTGAAAACCGAATAATCATTGTGCAAAACAGCCGAGCCCGCAAGCGGACCCGGCTGTTTTTATTTAAACTCCCCTTTTTGCCCCTATTTAACGGATATTCTCC
>JBJEQC010000162.1:0-3167 GCA_051881555.1 Acutalibacteraceae bacterium | reverse complement strand
TTCGGTATTCGGGCATATTCAGCGGCGGACTTGATTCAAAGGATATCAACAGATCTTCGGTTCTCAGCCGTCTCGGCGGCACTTCAAAGCTCACAGAGCTTTACGATTACATCAAAACTCAGAAAATGAGCCTTTACCTTGACATCAATCTGCTCACCTCGTCAACGGGCTTTTCAGGCGGAAACGCCGTTAATATCAGAAAGCAGGACAGCAGCTTCACTCCCGAAAACGGTTTGGTTGAATACATGAACGGAAGCGTCGCTTCAAGAAGCCTCAGAAGCCTTTCAAAGCTTTCAAAGGTTGTTGCTTCGGTTCTCGGCGACACCCGCAGTCTCAGCTTCTCGGGCTACTGCCTTAACGATGTCGGTTCGGTTCTCTATTCGGACTTTTCCTCAAACGGTCTGCTCAGGGACGCCGCCGCAGATTCGATAAGCTCGGCGATTGCGCCGCTCTCAACAGACCATTCCGCAATGGCAGACACAGGCAACTTCTATATGCTCAAAAGCATTGATTCGGTCATCAATATTCCGATGAAGCCGTCAGCATCCGAAAGCGGAGCATATTTCTCAATTCCGTTCATTCAGCTTGTGCTTCACGGCATTGTTGATTATGCGGGTGAACCGATTAATACAAGCGTCAATCTCAGGGAAACCCTGCTGAAATATATTGAATACGGCGCATGCCCGCATTTCAAGTGGAATTACGAAGCTTTGAGCGGCAGCACCACAAACGATATATACTATTATGACAACACCATCAATGACGCCGCAGATTTTTATTCTCAGGCGAATGAAGCGCTAAACGACCTGCGTGACGCAAGAATGACCGACCACTATGAGGTTGATGACGGCGTTTTCTGCACGGAATATGACACGGGCGCAATGATTTATGTCAACTACACCGACAGCGATTATCCCGTTCTCGGCGTTGTTGTTGAAGCAAGAAGCTTTCTCAGAGTTAACTAATATTTTCAGGAGGATTATTTATGCCTTATATCAGAACAACCGTCAGCAAGGAGCTTACGGAACAGAACAAAGAAAGTCTTAAAACCAAACTCGGCCAGGCGATTGCGCTCATTCCCGGCAAGAGCGAATCATGGCTCATGCTTTCGTTTGAGGATAACACAAACATGTATTTCAAAGGCGACGGCTCGCAGGACTACGCTTTTTTGCAGGTCAGCATTTTCGGCTCTGCCTCCGATGCGGCATATGACAGGCTGACCGCCGCCCTGTGCGAAATTGTCAACGAGGAACTCGGCATTGATTTGGCAAACATCTATGTCAAATATGAAGAAGTTGACCATTGGGGCTGGAACGGCAGTAACTTTTAAACGATGAAAGATAAAAAAGACTCTCTTTTGCTTGCCGCCGCGGCGCTTGCGGTTTCTGCAGTGATAATTCTTTACGGCATTTTTGATTCGCCGAAATACAATTCGTTTGAAGCCCGGTTAAAAGAAACCTCTGCGGCTTTCTTCGTTTCGGAAGCGTCAACCGCTGAGCCTGATAAAATAATAAACATCAACACTGCGGATGTCTCCGAGCTTATGGAGCTTGAAGGAATCGGCGAAAAGAAAGCTGAGGATATCATTGAATACCGCCTTAAAAACGGCAAATTCAGATCTGCCGAAGAGCTTACCGAGGTTGAAGGCATCGGCATCACGATTCTTGAAAAAAATTCAGGAAGAATATCGGTTTAAGCACTTGCCATTCGTAAAAAAAGCTGTTATACTCTTATAATTATAAAAGGTTTGAATCAGCATAGGAGGTTAATGTATGGACAGAACAGAAATAAAACGCTTTTATGATTTCCCCGAGAAGTACGCTGACACAAGCGTTACGGTCTATGGCTGGGTCAAGACTCTCAGGGATTCAAAAGCAATCGGCTTTATCGAGCTTAACGACGGAAGCTGTTTTAAAGGCGTTCAGATCGTCTTTGAAGCGGCAAAGCTTGATAATTACAAGGAAATTGCAAAGCTCAATGTCGGCTCGGCAGTTAAGGTTAACGGCAAGCTTTTGCTCACTCCCAACGCAAGCCAGCCGTTTGAGATAAATGCGGACGAAATCTCAATAGAGGCGCAGTCAACTCCCGACTATCCGCTTCAGAAAAAGAGACATTCCCTTGAATATCTGAGAACAATAGCTCACCTCAGACCGAGAACGAACACCTTCAACGCAGTTTTCAGAATCCGCTCAGAGGCGGCATATGCCATTCATAAATTCTTCAATGACCGTGGCTTTGTTTACGCTCACACTCCGCTGATTTCATGCAGCGACTGCGAGGGCGCAGGAGAAATGTTCAAGGTTACGACCCTTGACCTTGAGGATGTTCCCAAGACCGAGGACGGCAAGGTTGATTTCAGCGAGGATTTCTTCCAGAAGCCCGCATATCTGACCGTTTCGGGTCAGCTTCAGGCTGAAACAATGGCTCTTGCATTCGGCAATGTTTACACCTTCGGCCCGACCTTCAGAGCCGAAAAATCCTACACTCAGCGCCACGCCGCCGAATTCTGGATGATTGAGCCTGAAATGGCATTTGCAGAGCTTTCGGACGACATGGATGTTGCCGAAGCCATGATCAAATTTGTTATTAACTATGTTCTTGAAAAATGCCCGCAGGAGCTTGAATTCCTCAACAAATTCGTTGACAAGGAGCTTATTGAAAGGCTGACTGCGGTTGCAAACTCCGATTTCGGCAGAGTTACCTACACGGAAGCCGTCAGGCTTCTTGAGGAGCACAACGACGAGTTTGAATACAAGGTCAGCTGGGGCTGCGACCTTCAGACGGAGCACGAGCGTTTTCTGACCGAGAAGATATTCAAAAAGCCCGTTTTTGTTACCGATTATCCCAAGGAAATCAAGGCATTTTATATGCGCCTTAACGATGACGGCAAGACCGTTGCCGCCTGCGACTGCCTTGTTATGGGCATAGGCGAAATCATCGGCGGCAGCCAGAGAGAGGAACGCCTTGACCTGCTTGAAGCCCGCATTAACGAGCTTGGCCTTGACCCCAAGGACTATGACTGGTATCTTGACCTGCGCCGTTACGGCGGAGTTAAGCACAGCGGCTTCGGCCTCGGTTTTGAAAGACTTGTCATGTATCTGACAGGCATTTCAAACATCAGAGATGTGCTTCCGTTCCCGAGAACAACCGGCTCGGCAGATTTTTAA
>JBJEQC010000161.1:0-3170 GCA_051881555.1 Acutalibacteraceae bacterium | reverse complement strand
AAAAGTTGCCGATGATGAAATAGCGTTGCAAATAAAGCTTGATATCAAAGAAGATATCGGTTTGCTTGTTGTTAACTATACTGCAAACGGTTCAAGCTACAGCGGCGGCGTATCCAATGCGGATAAATCGCTGTTGAAGCACGGTGAACTGATTACCTATACTCTGAGCAAACAGGATTTTGATAATCAGGAAAATATTGAAAATATGTCGGTTCAATTTGTAATCATAACGGAATATGTTGACCCGAATTATGAGAATATATATCCGTCAGAATACGCCGTGCCTCTGGAGGCAATTGATCTGAATGCAAATTTCGGCAATTCTTACAATATTACAATCAGCGGAGATAAGACTAACGGATATAAAGCGGTTTTGGAATCATAACCGCTCAATTGATTTTTTAACGGGTTGAAATAAATATTCAGCGAGAAGGATGTTGCGGAAAATGAATATTAAAAAACAAATCAAGCATTACGGGCTGTTCCTTATCGGGCTTTTTATTGCCTCATTGGGTGTTGCATTTTCAACAAAAGCGGGTCTCGGAACATCCCCGGTTGCCTCGGTGCCGTATTCGGTATCCATAGTGAATCACGCACTTACTTTCGGTTGGTGGCTCAATATACTGAGCCTTATCCAGATTATGGTTCAGGTGGCTTTGCTGCGCCGAAAATGCAAGCCGGTTGAGATAATTATTCAGACTGTTTTAGCTTTTGTTTACGGCTACATGACGGATTTTTCATGCAAACTGCTCAGCGGGATTCAGCCAACATCATATGTTGAAAAATTCGCATGGATGCTCGTGGGCTGTGTCGTTCTGGCGCTCGGAATCTGGATACAGTACAAAGGCGGGGTGGCAATGCTGCCCGGCGAAGCCATGAATAGGGCTATCAGCCTTACAACGGGAAAACGGTATGAAAACATAAAGATTTTTTTCGATGTGCTGTATATCATTTTAGCGGGAGTCATAAGCTTTGCTTTCACGGGAAAATTGCAGGGAGTGCGGGAAGGAAGCATCATCGCCGCAGTCCTGATTGGAAATATTATCAAGCTGTATAACAAGATTTTCGATTATATGGTGAAAAAATGAAATAATTAATTGTCCGTGGAAGCGGGCATTACGCTGGAGGAGTTATGAAACCAACATATATTTTGAAACCGGTAGAGCCCCGTTCCGAAAACAAGGAAAATGACGGTCTTGAATTTGTTGTCAAAGAAGGAGATATAATTCTTGATAAAGGCTTCCGATTTAAAGTGCTGCCCGCCGCAAGGGATTTTACAAAGCCAATAATCCGAAGGAAGTTTTCCAATTCTCCGTTCAAGCCATCGGAAAGACTTTTACGAATAAAAGAACTTGGCGAAGACTCGGTAGTGGTTGCCATACTGTATCAGGAAACATACTCCGAAGGCGAGGACACATTAGTGACATCAGAGACTGAACAGCTCTTGACAGTGAAATACGGCGAGAAATTCTCCGTTTACGCAAAACAGCAGGTTTTCGATTCGCCTTTTCCGATTATCTATAATTTTATCATAGAAGATAAATCAAAACCGCAGGAGCAGAAAGTGCAGAACTTCTGCACCGAATGCGGCGAGAAATTGATAAAGGGCGATAAGTTTTGCCGTGAATGCGGTACGCCTGTGCTTAATTAAAAGATTCATATATATTTCAATCAGCCCTCATCTGTCAAATTCCGTATATAACAAAAACCGCCCCGAAAAACGGAGCGGTTTCTTTGTTTTTACTTAAATTACTTAAGCTCAACCTTAGCGCCGACTTCTTCAAGCTTAGCCTTAGCAGCTTCAGCGTCTTCCTTGGAAACGCCTTCCTTGAGAGCCTTGGGAGCGCCGTCAACAAGAGCCTTAGCTTCTGCAAGGCCGAGGCCGGTGATCTCACGAACAGCCTTGATAACCTTGATCTTCTCTGCGCCAACTTCAGCGAGAACAACATCAAACTCTGTCTTCTCCTCAGCAGCGGCAGCGCCTGCATCTGCGGGAGCAGCAACAGCTACAGCAGCAGCGGCTGAAACGCCGAACTCTTCCTCTACAGCGTGAACGAGCTCTGAAAGCTCAAGAACGGTAAGACCTTTGATTTCTTCAATCATAGCAGCAATTTTCTCTGATGCCATTTTATTTTCCTCCAATTTGTTAGAATTTTTTAAATTAAAACTTGATTAAGCCTCTGCGGGTGCTTCGGCGGGAGCAGCTTCGCCGCTCTTGTCAACAATAGCCTGAATAGCACGGGCGAAGGATGCGATGGGTGCGTTGAACGCATTGCAAACTGTTGCAAGAAGGATATCTCTTGTGGGCAGCTTTGCAAGAGCGTCGATAGTTGCGTTGTCAATAACAGCGCCGTCAAGATAACCGCTCTTTACGGTGAAATCCTTATGAGTTTCAGCAAACTTTGAAAGGATTCTTGCAGCAGCGGTGTGATCCTCAGGGCTGATTGCAATAGCGGTTGTTCCCTCAAGAACTCCGCAGATATCGTCAAGACCAACATTCTTAGCGGCAAGGCTGAGAAGTGTGTTCTTAACAACAGAATACTTAACGCCTGCTTCACGAAGCTCTTTTCTGAGCTTGGTATCGTCTGCAACATTGATGCCCTTATAGTCAACAACAACGCCTGCAACCGAATTCTGAAGCTTCTCGGTAAGATCTGCAACGATTTGTTTCTTTTGCTCTAAAACAAGTGCGCTTGGCATATATTTTCACCTCCATATGGATTAAATGCAAATAAAAAACCCTTTCCGCAAACCGCAGAAAGGGTGTAACATACTTTTTGACCGAAAGCCCTTCGGCTCCCGAAAAAATCCTGTATGCTTCCTCTCTCGGCAGGCGGTCTGATAACCATTATGCGAAAAGCACCTGCTGTCTTAAAAAGAACAGCTTAGATATGATAGCACATTAATGTGTGTTTGTCAAGAGTTTTTTATGCCTCAGTGCCGCCGATCTTGTTGGGGTTAACCTTGATGCCGGGGCCCATGGTTGTTGCGAGAACGCAGGAGCGGATATACTGACCCTTGGTTGCGGCGGGCTTTGCCTTGATAACGGCGTCAAGCAGAGTGTTGAAGTTCTCAGCGAGCTTCTCTGCGCCGAAGGAAACCTTGCCGATGGGGCAGTGAATGATGTTTGTTTTGTCAAGACGGTACTCAATCTTACCTGCCTTAGCTTC
>JBJEQC010000160.1:0-3216 GCA_051881555.1 Acutalibacteraceae bacterium | reverse complement strand
TAAGCTGAAGCTCTGTTTTTCTCAGCTCTCTGATTTTTTCATTGAGAGTCAACGCCGTTTCTTTAATAGACTCATTGTTTGTTGAAACAGTTATTAAGGCGTTCGTATCACCTTTTAATATTTCACTAAGCTGTGAGCTGATATTTTCAAGCTCTTTTTTTAGTGCTATCTGCCTTACAGTCAAAATGACAATAACCACAGCCAAAGCAAAAACAGCCGCAACCGCATATTTCATATAATCACCTAAACAACATCTTTTTTCTTGAATACAATCATTCCGATTGCAGTTGCTATTACTATTAAACTGCAGGAATAAATGGGAAATTCTTTTTTGCAGACCAAACCGTTTTCATCTATTGCGCCCGAAAGCTGAATGCACTGACCTGTCGGGTTTGCATTGTTAATAAATTCATAGACTTTTCTTTTCGTCCCCCTTGGATAATTGGGATTCGGTTCTTCATACTCTTTCACAATTTGACCTGTTTCCGTATCCATATACATGGCTTCCGGATAAAACTCCGGCTCGCTGAGTTTTGATGTAGTCATAACGGCCGTAAAGAACATCGCCATGGCAGCAACAAGCGCTATAACTGCAGAAGCGGATTTTTTGCCGCAGTTCATTGCAACCGCCAGGAACACGGCAACATAAGAAAATGACGCAAGACAAAGCACAAGAGCAATTATAATCAGCACTGAAGCTTTTGACATAAACTCTTTGCAGAGAACAAACCCGAAAATCAACGAACCTGCATAATAAAAAGCAAAAAAAGCAGCCATTGCGGCACAGCACACGATATATTTTGAAAAATAAATTGATGCTCTCGATTTTCCGTTTATTATTTTATTTCTCAATGTGCCGTCTGAATATTCTGTACCGACAAACAGGCTGACAAATATTGCGGCGAGAAAGCCGATAACCATTCCGACGGAAAATAATCCCATGTCGATTTTCGGATCAATATCCGAAACCTTTGCGCCGAAATAAACGTAAACTTGAATGAGAGCACCGAAGATGAACGCCGCCGCCGAGAGAAACCAAAACAGTTTGTTCTTGAAAAGCCTTAAAAATTCAGCAGATAACAGATTTTTCATTATCTTTCGCCTCCCACAAGATTGATAAAGTAGCTTTCCAGACTTTCGTCCGATTCGGACATTGCAAGAATTTTGCATCCTGCGCCGACTAAATCTGAAACAAAAGCCGTAACCTCGGGGCTTGCGTAAATATATGCCTCATCCTCAGAGATAACCGAATATTCAAAGCCCTTGCCGTCAAGGTAACGGATAAGGCTTTTAATATTATCAACCTTAACTCTGATGCGTTTTCTGCATCTGCTTTCCAATTCCTCTGCGCCGACTTCCGAAACGATGCTTCCGCTGTCAATGAATCCGTAGTGAGTCGCCAACTTTGAAAGTTCGCCGAGAATATGGCTCGATATCAAAACGGTAATGCCCATTTCGTTGTTCAGCTTCAATATCAATTCGCGAATTTCAACAATGCCCTGCGGGTCAAGACCGTTAATCGGCTCGTCAAGAATCAAAAAATCCGGATTCCCCGAAAGTGCAATTGCAATACCGAGCCTCTGTTTCATACCGAGAGAGAAGTTGCGTGCCTTTTTCTTGCCCGTGTTTTCAAGCCCAACAAGCTTTAAAAGCTCAGGGATTGTTGAATAATCCGGGTTGCCGATAAGCTTGTACTGATATTTCATGTTCTCATCGGCAGTCATATCCAGATATAACGACGGTGTTTCAACAACAGCACCGATTCTTCTGCGTGCCTTCACGATTTCCTCGTCCGTGCTTTTCCTGCCGTAAAGCGTATAGCCGCCTGAGGTTGGCTCCTGCAAGCCGCAAATCAGGCGAATGAGCGTGGTTTTGCCTGCGCCGTTTTTGCCGACGAAGCCATAGATTGACCCTTTCGGAATGTTCATTGACAATCCGTTTAACGCTTTGAAATTTTTATAATCTTTTCTCAAGGCGTCGGTTTGAAGTGCATATTCCATAAGATTACCTTCCTTTCTTTGCGCTCATTCTATAACCTAACTGTTAAGAAAGCGGTAAAGAAAAAGGTTAAGTTACAGTTAAGATATCATTTCATTTTAAAGCCTATCCCCCAGACCGCTTCAATGAGGTCTTCATCGGTAACATCGGACAGCTTTTTTCTTAAATTGCTGATATGAACTTTAAGTGAGCTTTCGGTGCAATCGGGAGTATCAAAGCTTATAAGCTCCAGAATCTGAGATTTTGTTATCACCTGAGAGGGATTTATCATAAGCTGTTTTAATATTGCGTATTCGGTTTTCGTAAGCCGGATTTGCTTATCTTCAACCGAAACGCAATGGGCTGCGGTATCCAGAACAATACTCTTATGAGACAGAACCGATCCACCCGAAACAGGCTTGCGAAGCTGAACCTCGATTCTTGCAAGAAGCTCTCTGCTATCAAACGGCTTGGTGATATAATCAACCGCTCCGCCCGAGAGCAGCCCAACCTTGTCGTCAATATCCGCTTTTGCGCTGACAACTATAACGGGAATGTCTTTTATGCGGGACAGAACTTCTTCACCCGAAAGGCCGGGAAGCATAAGATCGAGCAGAATCAAATCGGGCTTTGCCGATTTCAGCAGAAGCACAGCTTCCGTTCCGGAATATGCCCTTGAGACCCTGTAGCCGTTTTTGAGCATCGTTTCCTCAATCATGTTTCCGATATAGATATCATCATCAACAATCATTATGTTTTTCATTTGAAACCTCACAAATAAATATGTCTTAATTATATCCCAAGCCTCAGTAGAGTTCAATATTATAAGAGTTAAGATAAAGTTAAGATAATAAGAAATAACGAAAATCAAACAAAACACAACCCTTTTATATTACTCATTTTCTTTTGTATATAGGATTGTACAATATTTTTTCTCCTGCTTTCAATAAATCAAGAGTTGCTTGCACACAAATTTTAGATTGTTCACGCCCATTTTTTCTACTATCTACTTAATAACATTTTCAACTCCGCTTGCACAAAGTGCAACTTTATTTTAAGTACTTCATTGTGAAACATTTCATTTATCGTAAGATAACTTCATTCATTTGTGTCAAAAGAATTTCAAGTAAACTTGAAATGAAGTTTGCTCGATTAATCTCGCAAAATGAAGTTATGTCCTGCGGACATAAATAAAAAAATCCAAGTCTATGACTTGGATTTTTTGGCTCCCCAAGTTGG
>JBJEQC010000159.1:0-3223 GCA_051881555.1 Acutalibacteraceae bacterium | reverse complement strand
CGAGGATAACGGCACCATGGCGGCATGGTTCATTTTCAGCGTTCTCGGGCTTTATCCTTTCTGCCCCGGCAAGCCCGAATTTGTCAAGGGCTTAAAGCAGGTCGATAAAGCATTTATCGGCGAAAAAGAGCTTGACATGAACAGATTCAGCAGTAATAATATTCAGTATAAAGATTTAATTTGAGAAAGGGAACAATAATTATGGAAAGATTTCTTATCATCAACGCCGACGATTTCGGCATGTGCAGAGGCGCAAACCTGGCTGTTATGGAACTGCTCAAAAGCAAGGACAGCGCCCTGACCTCATCAACCATCATGGCTCCCTGCGCCTGGGCGCCCGAAGCCTGCCGCTTTGCGGCTGAAAACCCCGAGCTTGCAATCGGCGTTCATCTCACGCTGACAAGCGAATGGTCAAAATACCGCTGGGCTCCCGTCAACACGGAGAATACCGCCTCACTCAGAGACGAGGAGGGCTATATGTGGCACGAGAGCGACCAGGTTGAAAAATTCACCGACCTTGAAGAAGTCAAGGGAGAAATCGAAGCTCAGATAAACCGCTGCAAGGTTCTCGGCCTGACTAATCCGTCACATCTTGACAATCACATGGGTTCGCTCTACGGCATTGAAACGGGTCGCTTTGAGCTGCTTCAGGCAACTCTTGAAATTGCGGGCAAGCACGGGCTTCCGTTCCGCTTCCCCTCCCGTTTCAGCGACGCTCAGTTCAACAACACCATGCTCGGAATCAACATTGAAAAGGAGCTTGTTGAAAAATTCATCGGCGGCATGACTCAGTTTGCACAGATGAACGGCGTTGCGATTCTCGACTATCTCATGCCTAACGAGTGGAACGCTCCGCAGACCGAAAGCTACGAGAATTTCAGGGAATATCTCTATGACCTCTATGCGAACATTCCCGAGGGCGTAACCGAAACCTATCTTCACCCCGCAATTGAGACCGACGACCTCAAGGGCACCAGCAGCGTCTGGGAGCGCAGAGTCTGGGAATACAATATTATGAAAGACCCCAAGACCAAACAGCACATCGAGGCTCACGGAATCAAGCTTATCAATTACCGTGACCTTGCTCAGATGAGAAAATAATTGATAGTTTTTTAACAGCAATAAATATGGTTTTGAGGGGCTTATTTCCGCCCCGTCTGCGTTGAAAATCTTTGAAATACACAAAGTATTCCTGCAGATTTTCGCCTTGACGGAACGAAAATCTTCTCCCTCAAAACTGCTTCGCATCTGAAATGCAACAGATAATACCCGAATGTGCGTGAAATATTGTATTTCAGACATATTCAATTGCTGTTAAAAAACTATGGAAAATAAATAATGGCTTGTATCGAAAAAATCCGATGCAAGCCATTTTTGTTAAAGCAGAAAAACTTTTGCAAGTGCAAAGTAAATTGAAAGAGTAATCATATCAAGCAATGTTGAAATCAGCGGGCCTGCCATGAGGGCGGGGTCAAGCCTTATCAGCTTGGCGAAAATCGGCAGAGAACAGCCGATAAGCTTTGCAACGATAACCGCAAAGAACATTGCGAGCGAAACAACAAAATAAACATCAAGCGTTCCGTCGCAGAAAAGATACATTCGCCCGATATTCGCAATTCCGAGAACAAGGCCGCATATCGCCGCAACTCTCAGCTCTTTGAACACAACCCTGAAATAATCCCGAAGCTCGATTTCTCCGACCGCAAGACCACGGATCATAAGGGTTGATATCTGCTGACCTGCGTTTCCGCTCGTTCCCATGAGCATGGGCATTGAAGCGGTCAGCGCAACAAAGCCCGAAAGCAAGGTCTCATAGCCTTCAACGATTTTGCCCGTGAATGTGCCCGAAATCATCAGAATCAGCAGCCACGGTATTCTGTTTTTGGCAAGCTTGAATACGCCCGTTTTGAGGTATTCGTTATCCGACGGCGCAAGAGACGCCATCTTTTCAAAGTCCTCGGTGGTTTCTTCTTCAATAACATCAACGATATCGTCAACCGTGATAATGCCGACAAGCCTGTTTTCGTTGTCAACAACGGGAACGCTCAGAAGGTCGTATTTTTTAACGATATCCGCAACTTCCTCCCGGTCGTCAAGAGTGTTGACCGAGATAAGCTGGGCATCGTCCTCCATAATATCGCCGACAAGCTCGTTTTCATCGCAGAGCAGGAGCGAAAGCAGCGGAATGCTGCCGAGCAGATGCCTCTCCCTGTCGGTGCAGTAGCAGGTGTAGACAGTTTCTTTGTCAACGCCTGTTTTTCTTATCTGCTCGATTGCCTGGGCGGCGGTGAAGCTCGTGTGAAGCTGAACCATTTCAATGGTCATTATGCTTCCCGCACAGTCCTCGGGATATTTCAGAAATCTGTTTATAAGCTTGCGGGTTTCGGGAGCGGAGTGAGCAAGCACTCTCGTGACGACATTGGCGGGAACCTCCTCAAGGAAGTCAACCGTATCGTCAAGAAACATTTCGTCAAGCAGGCGTTCAAGCTCGGCGTCGTTAATCATTCTGACAAGCTCTGTCTGAGTGTCGGTTTCAAGATAAGCAAAAACCTCTGCCGATATATCCTTTGGCAAAACTCTGAAAACCGGCAGACGGTCCGACTGCCCGATTTCTTCAATAATCTGGGCGATATCAACAACATTAAGCTCCGTCAGAAGCTCACGCAAAGCCGATATTTCTCCCTTTTGGATTAGCTCGTTAATCTGTTCAAGCAAGAGCTCGATATTTTCCATAAAAAAAGCGTCTCCTTTCAGCGGCGGAAATTTCCGCTTACCGAAGGACGACGCAAACCAAACAAAAGCGATTTACTTTCCGGAAGAAAAATCACTTGACAAGGCTGACCCGCCCAACGGCAAATATCAAATTTTTCATTCTACTTCGAGGGTTGGGTATGTCGGGACCTGCCAAGGTAATTCACCACTCAATCAAAAAAATTTTTACGCTTTTAATGTTACACCCAAAAGCCCATGAAGTCAAGCAAAAATCCAAAAAAATACGAGAATTTGTTATATTTGAGAAAAATCGGTAAAAACAGGCATTTACAGTCGATTTTGGGCAAAATACGGGCGATTTTGCCACTATATTTCATTTTCAGCATTAAATCGCTTCACCTTTTCAGGTGAAAAAAAACGGCAGTTCGGCCTTAGGGTGAGAGATGTTTCTCTCAGAAAGACTAACTATTAAAAGTCAAGCCCTAAAATAGAAAAAATCAAAAAAACATCC
>JBJEQC010000158.1:0-14090 GCA_051881555.1 Acutalibacteraceae bacterium | reverse complement strand
GGTGGACTGAATGATAAGGTCATCGAGATTGTCAAAATACTGATACAGGCTCGCAACACTGCAGCCACAGGCATCCGAAATAGCTTTCACACCGACAGAGGCAAATCCGTTATCCGCATAGCAATCAAAGCAGTTTTCCATTATTTCGATTTGCTTATTTCTGCGGGCTTTTTCGTTTACAGTTCGCAATGGTTATCCCCCCCTTATCAGGTAACAGTTCGAACGATCATTCATATTATAACGCTTTTGCTTTGATTTTTCAAGAAGGAAAAGCAAAAAGTTGATATATATAACGGCATTGACAGTCATATCTGCGCACTTCTCAAATATAAAAACGGAGCGATTGCCGATATTTCAAGCGCAATTCTGCTCCGCAAGCCAAACGAGGGATATGTTTACGGGAGCAAGGGTTATGCCCGTCTTCAAAGATTCTATGTCCCCGAAGAAATCGGAATTAATCTTAACTTAATCTTAATGTAATGGGATAAAAAGTATAAAAAATTGAAATAATGATATGAAAAAGCAATTATCCGATAACAACGGTTGAAATTACCTGCAAAATGAGTTATGATTTTATTATTAAGT
Source organism: Acutalibacteraceae bacterium (assembly GCA_051881555.1). Lineage (GTDB taxonomy): Bacteria > Bacillota > Clostridia > Oscillospirales > Acutalibacteraceae > CAG-177. Next base: position 13,505 of record JBJEQC010000158.1, on the reverse strand, counting down.
CAACCGAGCCTGAAGAATCTGAAAAGTCGGCGTTTCTTTTTAAAAATGCCGAGAGTTTTTACGGGTTCGGCGGCTTGACGAGATACGGGATAATCAAAACATACCGGGGGACTGAAAATGAAGATAATCAACGCTTCTGAATTCGGAATAACTCAAGGCAAGGATATAACGGAGGAATTAATAAAGCTTTTTTCATTCATAAAATCCGTTGAAGGCGAAAAAACGGTTGTATTTGAAAAGGGAACATATTATATCGACAGCGAAAAATGCGAAAAGCATATGCTGTTTATTACAAACACGGTCGGCGACGGCGAATTCAAAGCCGATGAAACGCCGCATCTGAATGCAGTTCCGTTTTATTTCGGCGCAATAAGCGACCTTGTCTTTGACGGCGGAGATTCGGTTTTCATAATTAACGGCAAGGTAACAAATGTTGCAATTGAAAATTGTAATAATATTACTTTGAAGAATATTGAAATCCGTCACTCTCACCCCGATATGCACGAGCTGAAAGTTATCCGCAAAAGCCCTTTCAGCGTGGATTTTGAAATCGATTCTGACAGCCTTTGTGAATTTGATAAAGGCAAGCTTTATTTTTGCGGCAGGGATTACCGTGTCAGCGCAGACGATAAAGCACTGAATGCTTTCTGGATAGGGCTTATCAGAGAGAAAACGCCGAACAAAATAATCCGGGTGCATCATCCGCTTTTTTCTGCCGTTAATATAAGCAATACGGGCGAAAGAACAATCCGTGTCCGTTATCCGAACACTTTCAGATTCAAAAAAGGCGACTGCTATTATATTTTTGATGTCCGCCGTCAGTTTGCGGGTATATTCATCAATAAAAGCAAAAATGTGAAGCTTGAAAACATAAAGCAGAGGTTCAATTATTCCCTTGCCCTCGTTGCGCAGGATACGGAAAATATAACCGTTGAAAATGTCTGCTTTGCGCCCGAAAAAGGCTCGGCAAGAAAAATGGCATCAGTTGCCGATTTTATTCAGATTTGCATGTGCAGAGGCAATGTTTCGGTCAAAAACAGTTATTTTGACGGCGCGGGCGATGACAGCCTGAATGTTCACGGAATTCATTTCAGGATTACCGATATCAAGGAAAATCAGCTCACCGTTCGCTTCATGCACCCTCAGTCTCACGGCTTCAATCCCTTGAGAGTGGGCGATACCGTAGCCTATATCAACTCCGATACGCTTCTTGAAGAAGGAGAGGCGGTTATCGAAAAGTCGGAGCTTTTGAATGAATACGATATCAGGCTCACCGTCAGCGACACGAAGAATGCAAGAGTCGGCAATGTGATTGAGGATATCAGCGCATGCCCGAATCTTGAATTTGAGAACAACACGATGACGAGAATCATAACAAGGGGTCTGCTGATTACCACAAGAGGAAAGGTCAATGTTGAAAATAATCATTTTATCAGCACTTCAATGAGCGGTATTCATATTTCCGACGATGCAAAAAGCTGGTATGAAAGCGGAATGTGCAAAGATGTGACCGTAAAAAATAACACCTTTGATTACTGCGGAGGAACGCCGATACTCATAAAGCCCGAAAACAGCAAATATGCGGGAGCAGTGCATAAGAATATTAAAATTATCGGCAACACCTTCAAAAAATACGGCGGAGTATGCATAAGCGCCGAATCGACAGACGGTCTGGTTATCAAAAATAACCGTTTCTCAAACAAAAGTAAAATAAAAACAATCAACTGCGGCAATGTTGATTCGGATTGAACATCTTTAAAGAGGTGACTGACATGAACAAAATCAGATATATTGAGCCTGCGACAAATTGGCGTGAAGCGCTGCCGCTCGGCAACGGCTATACGGGCATTATGATATACGGCTCGTTGAAAAAAGAAAGGCTCTGTTTTAATGACGGAACTCTTTGGTCGGGTTATCCGAAGAATTACGACAGCCATGAAAGCCTTGAAAATCTGGACCGGGTACGTAAGCTGATTTTTGAGGGAAGAAACAGCGAGGCAGATGCACTTTGCGAAGAAAAGCTGACAGGCTTTTACAGCGAGGCGTTTATGCCGCTCGGCGAAGTTACTCTGTCTTTCAGCCGCTTGAATCAGGCTGATTATGTCAGGTGTCTTGACCTTTCGAGCGGAATCCATACCGTCAAGACAAGAGGCTGCGCCGCCGAAGCGTTTTCCTCTAATCCCGATAAGATTTCCGTTTACAGAATAAAATCGGATAAGCCGTTTTCCGTTGTAATAAAAGCAAACAGCAAGCTGAAGTATCAGACTGACGCCGAAGAAAACAATCTTTTTCTTCTCGGCAATGCTCCCGACTACGCCGCCCCGAATTATCTGATAAAGGAGCTTCGTCCGATTCGTTACAACGAGAAAAAAGGTATGGCTTTTTGCCTGCAAACTCAGGTGCAGACAGACGGCAGAATTAAGTGCGCCAAAAGCTCCGTCAGAGTTAAAAAAGCAACCGAGCTTACTCTTTATTTTGCAACTGCAACGGGTTTCAACGGCTTTGACAAAATGCCCGAAACAAGCAGAATAGCCGTTAAGCAAAGGTGCATGGCGGCATTGAACGCCGTCAGCAAGGATTTTGAAACGCTCAAATCACGGCATATCGAAGACTATTCCTCATTATTTAACGCTCAAAGCATTTCTTTTGACTGCAACAACGACATGACCGCCGACGAGCTTCTGGAATCCGTCAAAAGCGGCGGCAACGAGAAAGCGCTTTGCGAACTGCTCTATAATTACGGCAAATATATGATAATCACGGGCAGCCGAAAAGGCGGTCAGCCGCTCAATCTTCAGGGAATCTGGAACAATTCGGTTCGTCCGCCGTGGAGCAGTAACTACACGGTAAATATCAACACCGAAATGAACTATTGGGGCGCTTCCCGTTCGGGGCTGTCGGAATGTATTGAGCCGCTCATTCAGATGGTATACGAGACAATGCAAAACGGCAGAAAGACCGCCGAAATCAACTACGGCTGCAAGGGCTTCGCCTGCAATCATAATGTCGATTTGTGGCGCAAAACACCGCCCGTTAAAGGCGGCTCCAACTTCATGTTTGCTCCGCTCTGCGGCGTGTGGCTCTCGAACGAAATTTATACGCATTATAAAAACGGTTTCCTCGGCGAATACGAAGAAAAAATCAAAGAAATCATTACGGAATCTGCAAGATTTGCCTGTGATTTTCTTGTTTTGCATGACGGAAAGTATGTGATTTGCCCGTCGCCGTCGCCCGAAAATGTTTTTGCGAATAACGGCAAAAACTGCTCTCTTGATTACGCTTCGGCGTTCGATATGGGGCTTGTCAGGCAGGCTTTCCGCAATGCTCTTGAGCTTTCGGACGATGAAAAGCTGAAAGCGGAAATCAAAGAAAAAACGCCGCTTCTTTATCCCTTCAAAGAGGGCGAAAACGGCATTTGCGAATGGCATAAGGATTTTGAAACGCCCGAAAAGGGTCACCGCCATTTTTCGCCGCTTTATGCGTTTTATCCCGGCGATATTATCGGCTTTTACGAAAACGCAGAGCAGACGGAATGGATAAAAAAGCTGTTCCATTACAGAATTGATAATTGGTCTCAATACATCGGCTGGTCGGCGGCTTGGGCAATCTGCCTTTCGGCAAGACTGCGTGAAAGCGAAACCGTGCAGAAGGTCATCCGCAGTATGCTGACTCATTCCGTATTCAAAAATCTTTTCTGCGTTCACCCGCCGTTTTATTTTCAGATTGACGGCAATATGGGCTTTGTGGCAGGCATCAACGAAATGCTGATAACCGAAGAAAACGGGGAGGTCGAGCTTATCCCTGCGCTGCCCAAAAGCTACGGCGCCTCGGGCGAAGTCAGAAATATGGTTGTAAACGGCGCAAGAATCAGCTTCAAGTGGAAAAACGGACTTGTTACCGAAATTCACAGCGACAAGCCCGTTACCGTGATCGATAAGCACTTGAATAAGCAGTTGATTGCTGACGAGAATATTAAAATAAATCCAAAACGCTAAAATTTCATCTTAATTCTGAACAAAAATATAATGGCTTGCATCGGTTGGATTCCTATGCAAGCCATTAAATAAATACCTTTCTCATAGTTCAGATACTCAAAGAATTCTTTGACATAAAATCACCGATTATTGTCAAATGCGAGTTCCTTTTGCAAATACTTCCTTAAAAAAAGACTATCGTTTCAGTAAAAGGTATTATATAAATATAGTTTTCAATGGTGTAATCAGTTAATAATTTTTATCTGACATATCCTGTTGTAATCTAATTAAAATCCGTGTTGACATCCATATTCCGATGCTTGAAAAAAAGCATCAGAAGAGATTGAAAGCTTATTCTCCAATCGGGTATAAAATCAGGCTCAGCAATACGGAGGGAATAACGCCGGATTTGATTTACGATACCGGGAGCTTTATCGGCGTATAAAGTCAGGACATTACTTCGGCAAAGAAAATCCGATAGTAAGAACGTTTGTACGAAAAAGCAGAATCGTACAGCTTGTAAAAGTATTATCTCAAGCGATATTGAACGGCGTCAGCGTCACAGTCATCACCCGCTTGCACGATTGCTTTAAAAGCAGTGAACGGCAACCGTTCTTGAAAACGCAGAACTTTAAAAAAGGTTATGTGTAGCGAGGTTTTCAAGCCGGATTTTCATCAATAGTTTACTGCAATTGACAGCCGAATCGTCCGGTACGGAAGCATCAGCTTTTTGATTTCCGGAAAGACGGAAGAAAGTGTTATGCGGTTTTCATACTACAATATTGCAGAACAGCTTATTGATAAGGTTATGTGATCAGAACTAATTAATAATGATGTTGATTTATAAAATTCATTTTATTTTGATGAAAACAATTATGATTAGAAATACGGTTAGAACGGAAGTGTTAAAATGCATAATAACCTTGCTGAGGAAGCCCGAAAAAGACAAGGTGACAGCAAACGTTAAGTCAAAGAGGATGGACGAATAATGGTGATTGCAGATTCAAACGATGCAATTGATTTTGACTACGAATAAATACCGCCCAAATAACAACTTAATGAATAATTATTCAAAAAACTGTGTTACATTTTTGCAACGCAGCTTTTGTTGTAATCGAACCCCCAGCAATGCTGTGTGTTTCGATTACAACAAAAACCATCAAAGCGAAATGCTTTGATGGTTTAATGGTCCGAGTGGCGAGACTTGAACTCACGGCCTCTTGACCCCCAGTCAAGCGCGCTCCCAACTGCGCCACACCCGGATATTAATGCCGGGGTTTCTCACCCGGCGAAAGCTATTATAACATAGAAATTGAAAAAGTCAAGATAAATTTTTGAAAATCAGTCGATTTTTTTGAGAAAGCGATATTTCCGACTGTCAAACGGCAATAAAGCAGGGGATAATCCGCAAAACAATTATCCGTATTTTTTCAGATTATCCATCATCAGCTCCGCCGTTCCTCGGAGCATGACGCAAACTCTTTTAACCGTGTCAGAATAATCCGGTTTCATTCCCTCACCGATCCATTTCAGAATGTATCCCGAGAACGCTTCAAAATAGAAATCGCACATCAGAAGTACGTCATCGAGCTTTATGTTTTGCTCAAAGCATATTTTTTTGATTCTGGAAATAAGAACATCATAAAGCACTTTGAAAAGATATTTTTCAAATTCATCCTTGTTGGATGAATTATGAATATGCCTGATTGCTTTTTTGTTTTTTTCAATCAGCTCAAAAAGGGCGAGGATGCGTTCCTCAAGCGAAGTATCTTCGGAAAGAGAATCCAGAAAGCGGGTTATTTCAAGCCTCAGAACCTGCTCGGTAAGGTCATAAATATCCGCAAAATAGTAGTAAAAGGTCTTGCGGTTAATGCCGCAGTCTTCAACGATATCTTTGACGGTTATTTTTTCAAAGCTCTTTTGCTCAAGCAATTTATAAAACGAGGCGATTATTGCGTTTTTGGTGAATTGTGACATTGCCGCATTCTCCTTTCCCGATAATATTCTACATTATTTTTTCTGTTAAGTCAACTTTTTCAGGCGATAAAGTACAATAAATATTTAATATAATAAAGTACAATAAATATTTAATATAAACAGTTGACAGTTTTAATTAAAAAAGGTAAAATTAAAAAAATAGAGGTGATGACGGTTGAAAATATTGCAAAGGGGCTTCAATTATTCTCAGGACGGCCCCGGTAACAGGCTTGTTTATCATCTTCAGGGCTGTAATTTTGCTTGCAGATGGTGCTCGAATGCCGACAGCATTCCGAGAGAAAATCCTGCGGCAAAGGATTGCCCGATTGACGAAATTTTTGACGAAATCATGCGAAGCCGGATGATGTTTTTTGACGGCGGCGGCGTGACCTTCACGGGCGGAGAGGTTTGCGTTCAGGCGGATGAGCTTATTGAGCTTCTGAAGCTTCTGAAGCGGAACGGAATCCACACGGCGATTGAAACCAACTGTTCATTGCCGGCGGTGCGTGAAGTAGCCCGATATGTCGATTACCTGATTGCCGATTTTAAGCATTATGACAGCGATATTCATAAAAAATGGATAGGCTCGCCGAATGATTCTGTGAAAGAAAATATTGCATATTTTCTTGAAAGCGGCAGGCAGATTCATATCAGGATTCCCGTTATTCATAAAATTAACGATGAACCCGAGGGTTTCGCAAAATTCTTTTCCCGGTTTGATTCATCAAATGCGGTCTTTGAATTTCTTGTTTATCACGAGTTCGGCAAGGATAAATGGAAAGGCAGATATCAGATTGAGGACGGTTTTGTTCCGCCCGAAACAATAAAAAATTTTGAGGAAACATTCAAAAAATACGGACTTAAAACCGTGAGAACATAATTTTTTCAGGGAAGTGCAGTTATTATGAATTATTGTTTTGACAGCAAGAGAATAACCGAAATGGCAAAGTCACTTTTTGCCGAAAAGAGGGCGGGCAAACGCCTTGACGGTTGGTTCATTGCCAAAGAAGCCGAGCTGGAGCTTGCGAAAAAATATGAGGGAGAGAACGAAGAAGTCAAAAAGGCTCTCATTCTCAAAGAGATAATCAAGACAATTCCGCTTTATCTGAGCGATTATCAGATTTTTGCAGGAACTCAGGACGATGCGTTTGCAAGAAGCTATGCGCTGATTAATCCCGCTTTTAAGGTTGAGGAGTTCAGCGGCTACTGCGACCCGACTGCGGTTTTTGACGATATCGAGCCTAACGGGGAATTTACCGCTGAGAGGATTGACAAGGTCAGAAAAGAATTTGCCGAAACGGAATATGCCGAAAAGCTCAGAGAGGTTTACGGCAAAGCCGAGTGCTACACAAAAGAAGTTATATTCTTCTTTGAGCAGGTAACGGGTCATCTTATCCCCGATTTGCGCTATGCGATAAAGCACGGCGTTAAAGAAATGATAAAGAAAACCGAGGGAAAAGAGGGCAACGGCTACAAGGCTTTTGCAATCGCTCTTGAATGCGCCCCGATTCTTGCAAACCGTTATGCCGATATGGCAAAGGAAAAGGCTCTCACGGCTTCGGCCGAAAGAAAAGCCGAGCTTGAGCTCATGGAGAAAACTCTCCGCAAGGTTCCCGAAAACGGAGCCGAGAATCTCTATGAAGCAATTCAGTCATTCATGATTATGTGGCAGATTATGTGCCTTGAGCAGTCGCCGAATCCGTTTGCATTCTCGGTCGGCAATGCTGACAGAATTTTTGAGCCTTACAGAAACGGTCTTGACCGTGAGACCGCCGCATCGCTTTTCAAGCATTTCCTTGTTTTCTTCAATGTTGCCGACAGAAGCTGGGCAATTTCTCAGAATATTATCGTCAGCGGCCGTGACCTTTGCGGCAACGATCTGACCAACGAAACAACCTATGCGCTCATGGACGCATATTATGACATGAACCTGCCTCAGCCGATTCTTTCGGTTAAGCTTCATAAGAATACCCCCGCAAAGCTTTATGAGGAGATGGGCAAATTCCTGTTCACTCCGGGCACGCTCACTCCGTCATTCTTCAATGACGATTCACTGTTCACCGTGCTTTCGTCAAAGGGCGTTGCAGACGGCGACCTTGCCGATATTTCAATTGCAGGCTGTCAGGAGCCTCTTATCATGGGCAAGGATAACGGCAACACAACCAACAGCTGGCTGAATCTTCCCAAAATTCTCGAAATGACTCTGACGGGCGGCGTTTCGGCAATAACGGGCGAAAAGCTTGTTGATGTTGAAAAATGCGAGCTTGAAAATGTCAGAGAAGCATTCTATGAAAATGTTAAAAAGTTTGTTGACGAAATGAGTAAGGCGGCAAACGGAGCTTCCGAAGCTCTTTCAACTCAGAGAGTGCCGTTCCTTTCATGCCTCATGGGAGGCCTTGAAAACGGCATTGACGCAAGAGACATTCACGAGCAGGGAACGGAATATAACGGCAGCGGCTGCCTTGTTCACGGCGTTTCGGTTATTGCCGACAGCTTTGCCGCCATCGACAAACTCATTGCCGAGAGACCGCAGGATAAAGATAAGCTTGTTGACGCAATGAAAGCGGATTTCAAAGGCTATGAGGAATTGCGTGACTTCCTGCTTTCGGCAGATAAATTCGGCAACAACATCAAAAAGGTTGACGAAGAAGCGGGCGAGATTGCCTCAAAGGTTGCAGATATCGTTTCATCAACGAAGAACTACCTCGGCAATCCGTTCAGACCCGATTTCAGTTCGCCCTCAACCCACTTGCTTTACGGCTATTGGGTCGGTGCAACGCCCGACGGCAGAAAATCGAGAGATATGCTCGGCTACGGTGTTGACCCGCTCTACGGAAGCGCCGAAAACGGTCTCGGCTTCCGTATGCTCTCAAATATGAATATGCCCTTTGAAAAGATGAACGGCGGCTACGCTTCACATCTCGGCATTGACCCCAAATATTTCAAATCCGGAACATATGAGGAAAAGGGCATCGAATTCAGAGATAAAGTTATCAATCCCTTGTTCTTTAACCCGATGAAAGAAGGAGTTTCACCCTTCTATCTCTATGTCAATGTCACAACGGCGGAAATTCTCAGAAAGGTGCTTGCAGACCCGAAAAAGTACGCACCGAGCGGAGTTTACATTATGAGAATCCACGGTACATTCGTTAACTTCCTTGACCTTTCGCCTGCAATTCAGCAGGATATCATAACAAGGCTTGACCCGAACTCGGCTTCGATGGCGTAAGGTGAAATTATGAATATAGTCGGAATTGATATCGGAACAACAAGCATCTGCGGAGTTGCGGTTGATATTGTCAGCGGCGATATCGTCAAATCCGTGACAAAACAGAATAATTCATTCATTAATTCCGAAAAGGAATATGAAAGAATTCAGGATACCGAAGAAATCATGCGGAGCGTTAATGAACTGCTCTCGGAGCTTGACGCAGAAAACGCATTGGCAATCGGTTTTTCGGGTCAGATGCACGGCATTGTTTATGTTGACGAAAACGGCTCTGCCATCAGCCCGCTTTATACTTGGCAGGACGCAAGAGCGGCGCTGGATTTCAAAGACGGAAAAACCTACGCTCAGACGCTCGGATGCTTTGCGGGCTACGGGCTTGCAACGGATTTTTATAACGAGCAGAACGGACTTGTTCCCGAAAATGCGGTATGTCTCTGCACGGTTGCAGATTATGCAGCAATGCGGATATGCGGGCTTAAAAAGCCTCTTGTTCATATCACAAACGCCGCAAGCCTCGGTTGCTTTGATATAAAAGAAAACCGTTTCACAATCGATAATCCGAGACTTCCCGAGGTTACGGCTGAATTCAAGGAAATCGGCGAATATAAGGGCGTTCCCGTCTGTGCCGCTCTCGGCGACAATCAGGCGAGCTTTATCGGCTCGGTATCCGATTCGCAGGACGCTCTGATAAATGTCGGAACGGGTTCGCAGATTTCATGGCTTTCAGCTTCGCCCGTTGACGGCGGAGGGCTTGAAACAAGACCGTTTGACGGCAGGAATTATCTTGCGGCGGGCTGTGCGCTTTGCGGCGGCAGAGCGTTTGCAATGCTTGAACGCCTTTTCAGAGAAATTGCTTCGCTTGCAGGGGATAATATTGACAGCCTTTATCCTCAGATTGACAGGCTTCTTGAAACCAAAACCGAGACAACGCTTTCGGCGGACTGCCGATTCTGCGGAACAAGAAGCGACCCCAATCTCAGAGGCTCGATAGGCAATATCAGCGAAAACAATCTGACAGCCGCCGACCTTGCTTTTGCCGTTCTGAACGGAATGTCAAAGGAGCTTTACGATATGTATTTAAGCGGCGGCAAAAAGGCACCGAAGCTCGTCTGCTCGGGCAACGGAATCAGAAAGAACGCCGCACTTCGCAGAATAGTATCAGAAATGTTCGGCTGTAAAATAAAGATTCCTCTTTATGCCGAGGAAGCTTCATACGGCGCAGCCCTTGCGGCGGCGGTTGCAGGCGGAAAGTTCGGCAATATCTACGAGGCGTGCAAAATAATAAAATATAAGGGTGAATAACCGATGTTTTTTGAAGAACCGATTTTTTTTGAAAAGAACAGAGTGTTCAGAGTATATAAAGGCGGAAAGCTTTTTGCGGATTTCTTCGGCGACGATTCAACCGACGGCAGCTATCCCGAGGAATGGGTTGCTTCAAGCGTCAGGGCTCTCAACGAAGGCAGCACGGATGCGCATGAGGGAATCTCAAAAATCAAGGGAACCGAGCTTTATCTCAACGAAGCCGTTGAAAAATATAAATCCGAAATTCTCGGCGACAGAGAAGATATCGGAATTTTAACAAAGATTCTTGACAGCGCAATCAGGCTTCCCGTTCAGGCTCATCCCGACAAGGCTTTTTCTGAAAAGTATTTTTCCTCAAAATACGGCAAGGAGGAAAGCTGGATTATCCTTGCAACAAGACCCGGCGCAAAGATTTATTACGGCTTCAAGGACGGCGTAACACTTGAAGATTTCTCAAAAGCCGTTGATGCGAGCGAGACGGATAAAAATGCTTTTGAGCATCTGCTCTGCTCGATTGATGTAAAGCCCGGTGATGTGATTTATATTCCCGCAAAAATGGTTCACGCAATCGGATACGGCTGTTTGCTGCTCGAAGTTCAGGAGCCGACCGATTTCACGATTCAGCCCGAACGCTGGTGCGGAGATTATAAGCTTTCCGATAACGAAATGTATATCGGTCTTGAGCGTGAACAGGCTCTCCAATGCTTTGATATCGGCAAAAGATATCCCGCTCCGCTTGAACCGAAGCTTATAAGAAGCGGCGAGGGCGTAAAATACGAAGCCGTTATCGATGAAACAATAACCACGAGCTTTTCGGTCAGAACGGCGGCTCTCAGCGGCGGAAGCTTTTCGCTTGACAGGGGAGCGGTGGTCTATGTTGTCACCGAAGGCAGCGGCAAAATCGTCGGCGGCGGTTATTCAAAGGATATCAAAAAGGGCGATTATTTCCTTATGCCCAAATGCGCCGCAGGCAAATATTCCGTTGAAAGCGCAGACATGAAAATTGTTGAATGCTTTGCATGAATCAAAATCACAGCGTCGGAGGATTGCATAAATGAATATACTCCACATGAAATATGCGGTTGAGATCGCAAACACAAAGTCGATAAGCAAGGCGGCTGAAAATCTCTATATGGGTCAGCCGAATCTCAGCCGTGCCATAAAAGAGCTTGAAGAAAATCTCGGCATAACCATTTTTAAGCGCACAACAAAGGGAATAACCGTAACTCCCGAGGGGGAAGAATTTCTTCAGTATGCCAAAAGAATTATTTCTCAGGTTGAGGAAGTTGAAGAAATATATAAAAACGGCAAAAAACGCAAACAGCGTTTTTCGGCCTGCGTTTCAAGGGCAAGCTATATTTCCGAAGCGTTTGCCCAATTTGCAAAGAATCTTTCTCCCGATGAACCTGCCGAAATTTTCTATAAAGAAACAAATTCCATGCGGACAATCAAAAATGTTGTGAATGAAGATTGCAACCTCGGCATAATCCGCTATCAGTCGGCATTTGACAAATATTTTTCGTCGATGTTCAGCGAGAAAAAGCTCAATCACGAAATAATAACGGAGTTTTCCTACCGTTTGCTTATGTCAAAAGAGCACCCGCTTGCCGAAAAAGAGAATATTGAAATAAAGGATTTGTCCGATTTCATTGAAATCAGCCATGCAGACCCCTATGTTCCCTCTCTGCCGCTCATGGATGTGAGAAAAGCTGAGCTTTCGGACAATTCGGACAAGCACATTTATATATTTGAAAGAGGCAGTCAGTTCGTTCTGCTTGAAAAAGTACCGACTGCTTTTATGTGGGTTTCTCCCGTGCCTCAGGAGCTTTTGGATAAATTCAACCTCGTTCAGAAGACTTGCAAAGAGAACACAAAAATCTATAAAGATGTGTTGATTTACAGAAAAGGCTACAGGCTCAGCCCTCTTGACGACAGTTTTATAACCGAGGTTTGCGAAGCAAAGCGCAAAATAATGTGATTTGCGAAATTTGTCATCCTAAATAGTATCGATATATCGATAAAAACATATCGATATGCTGTTTTGACATTTCCTTTTGTTGAAAAGATATGATAAAATATCCTCAGAAAGGAAGTGAAGCTATGAGAGCAAATCCGGCTGTTATAAAACGGCTGTCGGTTTATTTGCAGCTTCTCAGGCAGCTCCCGCCCGAAACCGCCAACATTTCCGCAACCGTAATTGCAAAAAGCATCGGTTACGGCGATGTTCAGGTCAGAAAGGATCTGGCTTCGGTAAGCGGCGAGGGTAAGCCGAGAACAGGCTATGAGGTCGGCAACCTTATTAAATCGCTTGAAGATTACCTCGGTTTCAATTACCCCAAAAAAGCAGTTATAATCGGAGCGGGACGGCTCGGAACAGCCCTGCTTGAATATGACGGCTTTAAGAGCTGGGGGCTTGAAATTGCGGCGGCTTTTGACGCCGACGAATCGAAAACGGACAGTTCAAAAAGAATATATCCCGTTTCCGATTTAAAGGAATTCTGCAAAAGCGGCGACATAAAAATAGGCATCATAACCGTTCCCGCTTCCGCCGCCCAGCAGGTTTGCGATTTGATTTGCGAAACGCCGATAAAGGCTGTCTGGAGCTTTGCTCCGACGCATCTTTATGTTCCCGATGGCGTTGAGGTTCAATACGAAAACATGGCTGCTTCTCTTGCAAATATTCTGTGCAGCATTGATTAAGGCAAAAAGGCAAAGGAGATAGATATTATATGGAAAAGAATTACATGATCGTTGACAGCGTTGAGACCCTTGAGGCCGCAATCGCAAGAGTCAGAGCGGCTCAGCAGAAGTTTTCAACCTATACTCAGGAGCAGGTTGACAAAATCTTTCTTGCGGCTGCAATGGCGGCTAACAAAATGAGAATCCCCCTTGCAAAGGCAGCCGTTGAAGAAACGGGCATGGGCATTGTTGAAGATAAGGTTATCAAAAATCACTATGCTTCCGAATACATTTATAATGCTTATAAATCAACAAAGACTTGCGGAGTTATTGAGGAGGACAAG
>JBJEQC010000157.1:10564-14176 GCA_051881555.1 Acutalibacteraceae bacterium | reverse complement strand
GATCTGTTGATATCCTTTGAATCAAGTCCGCCGCTGAATATGCCCGAATACCGAACGCTTACATTGTTGATGCCCTTGTTTTTCATTCGGATAAGCATATCCTTTGCCTGCTCAAAATCGGTCAGCGACGAGAGATATTTTATCGGGCCGAGCGATTTTTTGGCACAGCCCGTCAAGGTCAGATAAAACGGCAGATAGTCCTCTGCTTCAACAGTCCTTGTTGAAAGCACGGAATTTCTGATGAGCTGTTCACGGCATGCCGATGCAAGCCCCGCATAGGTGGCGTTGTTGCCCGAAAGAAAACGGTAGCAGAGGGATATCTCGCCGACTGCGGGGGATTTTGAAATATACAGCGTTTCATCCTCATAGAGAACGGGAGTTACGGTAAAGCTCGGATAAACGGTGTTGTATTCACTGACTGTTTTTGCTTTTTGAGCATTAATCGAAGCAACGGCGTCGCCGCTCTGAATGAGCGAAACAAAGGCTGAATCTCCGTGCTTTATGCCGAAGGCGGGGATAACCGCATTCCCCGACGCATCGGTGCTTGCCGAGGGGTCGCTGCCGTAAACCGCAAATGAAAGAGGCTCAAAGGATTCATCGTAAATTGCCGTTTTGATGATTGCGCCCGAGCCGTCGGGAACAAGAAGAAAATCATCTTCATCGGGATTGTTGTATGCTCCGAAGCCGCTCAGAATATCGATGCTTTCAATATATGCGTCGGAATTGCCCGTCAGATTCGAGCTGCTGCACGAAACAAACATACTGCCGTCTGCGAGAGTAACGCCGAGCGAAACTCTGAAGCCGATATCGGTTTTATCAAAGCTCTGCTTTGCGGCGGTTTTTTCATCGGGAAAGATGTCAAAAACAAAAACCGAGCCGTTCTGAATAAGGTTATATGAAGCTCTGCCGTAGGCAAGCGAATTATCCTGAGAATTGAGATAATAAATATCCGTTCCGCCGATAATCTTCAGCGAAACCATTGATGCAGAACTGATAAGGTCTTCTCCCTGAGCTACATCTTCAAGCAGAGGGAGAGCAGTCCAGAGCTTGTTATGGGTGGTCTCTAAAATTCCGAAAGAGAAAGAATCGGGGTCAACATAAAGCTCGATAAGCCCCGAAGAAGCGGCTTTTTCGGAAAATGAGGTCTTGTTTTCTGCATAATGAACACAGGCGTCCTCGGAAAGAGACGAAATTGAATTCCGGCTCGAAACGGATTTGACGGTTTTAACTCCCGGCTCCTCTTTTTTTGAGCATGAGCCGAAAACGCCCGTTATCAGAAACGCACACAGAATGACCGAGACCGATTTTATTATTTTACTGCTTTTTTTCATAGTAGTCTTTATCCTTTGAAACTTCAAAAGTGAAAATAACGCCGCCGTCAACATTTTTAACGCCGTATTTACAGCGGTGATTTTCCATAATGCTCTTGACGATTGACAGACCGAGACCGAATCGGTTTTCGCTTCTGCCGTGAGCCTTGTCAGCCCGATAGAAGCTGTCCCAGATTTCGGGCAAATCACGGCTGTCGATATGTTCGCCCGTGTTGAAAACGCTGATTTCAATGAATCCGTCATGCTCTCTGCTGCTCAGCTCAATGCGTTTTTCGCCCGAGCAGTGAGAAACGGCGTTCGTCACATAATTCTTTAATACAATTTCAATCTTATCGTTTTCTGCGTAACAGTTGAGAGGGCAGGGGATGCGGTTGACCGCCGTTATGCCGTTTTGCTCAAACAGCAGAGAGAGGTGATTCAGAAGCTGAGCCGCCTTTTCGCCGATGTCAAAGTATTCGGGAGCAAAGGGCTGAACACGGTTTTCAAGTTTTGAAAGCTCAAGCAGTTCAACCACAAGAGAGTTCATTTTTTGACTCTCGTCCCTGATTATCTGACAGTATTCACGGATGATTTCGGGGTCGTCGCTGATTCCCTCGCAAAGCCCCTCGGCATAGCCCGAAATAATTGCAATCGGGGTTTTCAGCTCGTGCGAAACATTGCTGATAAAGGATTTTCTCGCATTGTCAAGCGCGTGGCGTCTTTCAATATCCTTTTCGAGCTGTTCGTTTTTATCCTTTAAATCCATCAGAGTGGAGTCAAGCGTTGTTGAAAGAGTGTTGATGCTGTTGCCGAGTTCGCCTATTTCGTCGCCGCCGTAGTTGCCGCATTTGCGGTCAAAATTCAGCGCCGCCATGTCCTTGGTTATGTCGTTCATTTCAACAAGCGGATTCGTAAATTTCGCAACAAGAATATAGAAGATAACCGACATGGTTATAATCATCAGAATGCTTATTGCCGAATAAACTTTTCCCGCAACATCAACGATGTTTTCAACATCGGCGACCTCGGAATAAACATGAACAGTTTCGCCTGTATCAAGCGATGCGGAATAGACAAAATATTCAGCGCTTGTGGCGGGCTTTCTGAGAATCTCAAAATTCTCAAAATTTACCCTGTACGGATAATTTCTGACGGTCTGAAGCGTTGAATATTCCGACTGCGTTGAAGAGGATGACGCAAAGTGGTCGCTGCCGTTAACCGATGAACCCTGCTTTGAGGTATATACGGGCAGACCGTTTGCGTCGGTAATCTCAAAAACGACATTATTGTTGACCGCAATCGAATAGAGGTCAAAATAATATGTGGCAGAGCCGGGCATACATTTATTGACATCCTGTGCAATCTGAACAAAACTGCGGTAAGTCTGATAGGAGAAGGAGCGGAACAGCAGGGGCGAAGAAAAAATCATCGTCATCACAAAAAGCACCACAAGAACGGCAAAAATAACCGCAAAAAGCTTTATTCTGATTCTGCTGAGCCTGAATTTTGAGAAAAAGCCTTTCAAGATTTTTTACACCTCAATTTTATATCCTACGCCGTAAACTGTTTTAAGATGCTTTTCACCCCATGAACCGAGCTTCGTTCTGAGCCTTGCAACATGGGAATCGACTGTTCTCGGGTCGCCGACGAAATCAACGCCCCAGATGCTGTCAAGAAGCTGTTCTCTTGAATAGATTCTGTCGGGGCTTGAAGCGAGCTTAACAAGAATGTTGTGTTCTTTTATCGTCAGCTCAACCGTTGCTCCGCCGAGAGTGACCTTGTGAGCGGGGATATCAACAACAAGAGAATCGATTGAAATAATATCGTTCGAGGAACTGCCCTGACTGTTCTGCGCTCTTTTGAGCAGAGCTTCAACACGCTTGACGAGAACGCTCGGGCTGAAAGGCTTCGTCACAAAATCGTCTGCTCCGCTTTCAAAGGACATAAGCTCGTCAAATTCCTGACTTCTTGCCGTGAGCATGAGAATCGGAACTCCGCTTGCCTCTCTGATTTTCTTGCAGACCTCCCAGCCGTCCGCTTCAGGCATCATTATATCGCAGATAACAAGATCGATGCTGCCGACAGAAAAGAATTTTTCAATTGCTTCCATTCCGTCCGCCGCCTCAACGGTTTCATATCCTGCATTTTTCAAAAAGTCGCAGACAAGGCGTCTTATTCTTGCCTCATCGTCCGCAATCAGAATTCGTTTCATTTTCACCGCTTCCGTTTCTGCATAAAGTTATATAAACATATCATACCATAGTTTATATATATAAATCAAGAGAAAATACGGCGGACAGTC